>PBPD01000160.1 GCA_002725445.1 Rickettsiales bacterium | reverse complement strand
AACGAGATAAGAGCGGCTATAGAAAAAGGTGCTATAGCGGCAGGGGGGACAACAGCAGTATTCACATTAGAGCAATGGAACGAGCTGCTATCCATTGCGGTGGCTGTCATCACCATAAGCTATTTGCTTATGCAAATAGTGGTGTTGTGGCCAAAGTTTCAGGAGCGCGTAGGCAAATGGGCGTGTGGCATTATATCTAAATTGCGGGGGTGGTATGAAAAAAGGTAAAGCTCTGGCAGCTGCAACCATGTTGATGGCAGCGCCACTGGTGGCGTTTTGGGAGGGCAGAGAGAATACAGCCTATCTCGATCCCGTTGGTATTCCTACCGTATGTTATGGCCACACGCTGACCGCTGAAATGGGCGACGTGTACACCGATAAAGAGTGCTATCATCTGCTTAAAGCAGATTTGCGGGTAGCGGCTGATGCGGTAGATCGCCGCGTAGATGTGCCCTTATCGCCAGAAACCAAGGCGGCGTTGATTTCGTTCGTTTTCAATGTAGGCGAAACCCAATTTGCCAGCTCCACCTTATTGCGGAAGTTAAAAGCAGGCGACTATGCAGGTGCGTGCAATGAGCTGCCCCGCTGGGTGTATGCGAAAGGCAAGAAATTGCGCGGCTTAGTGCGCCGCCGTCAAGCGGAGCGAGAGCTATGCTTATCTGGCTTATAAAATACTGGAAGCTCCTGGCCATCTTTGGCGCGGTCGCCCTGTGCGTGACTGTCGGCTGGCGAGTGCATAAGGCATTTGTGGACGCTGACAAGGCTGACGAGCTGCAACGCGCTATTAATGAGCAGGTGAGGGAGCAAGAACGCACCCATTCGATCGGGCTTGATTTAGATCATGGCCTTAACGTATTTCGGAGAAGTAATCATGATGAAATGGATAGCCCTGTCTATGCTCCTGACAGCGTGCGCGCAATCACAGACCGCATTGCCGAAGGTGAAGCCGCCCGCCGCCGCTTTGACTAGGTGCGAGGCACTAGAGCGGCCTGAAAGCCGTAACACGCACAATTATACCATGTATCTGGTGGAAGCCTACTATATGTGCGCCTTAAGGCATGATGCAATGGTGAAGTGGGCTAAGTAGGTGTAAAGCGTAACGTTACAGTTTACAGTGTGTAAATAATGTGTAATGCGTCTTACGCAATTACGCTATGCATTTATAGCATGGCTGGCATATACCACTGGCTGGTATATTTAAGGCATGAGATACGTTGTTGCATTGCTTCTGTTGGCGGGCTGTGCCCCACCAAAGGCCGATTGGGGGCATCTGGTCTATTCGCACTATGCGGCTAATCCTCCCGCGCTCAAAAGCCTCACGAGCGGCGTTGTAAAGTGAGGTTGTGGCGCTCAACAATGATGCGGGATTGGATTTCTATCGTACACTTGCCGCTTTATCGTACACTTTTAGATTTTCTCGCCGCTGTAAGCGTTGGTGAATGGCGCGCCAGGAAGGATTCGAACCTCCGACCGCCTGATTCGTAGTCAGGTACTCTATCCAGCTGAGCTACTGGCGCGCGGTCACAGTGTTGTGAGGCGGGGAATTTAGCAAATATCGCGCCGATGACAAGCTTTTATTTGCGCCAATTGCATCGGCACGGTATAAACACAGCCTATGAAACGCCTTTTATTAGTATCTATATGCGCTTTGAGCGCGGTTTTAAGCCCTGTTGGCAGCCTTGTTGGCGGGGGTGTTTTTGGCGCGTCTGATGCCGCAGCCTACCAAACGCCAGTCGGTAATATGCCGCTGGTGGTCATTCGTTTCAATCAGCGCAGCGTCTATTACGAGCAGCAGCTCTACAACGCGGTTTCGCGCGCGGTGGAGATCAAACCATCGGTGCGTTTTGAGCTGGTGTCCTACATGCCGCATACGGGCAATCCGGATGCGGACCAGCGTCTTGCCAATCAGGCGACTACGAATTTGCAGCGTGTGGCGAACAGTTTTATCGAGATGGGTGTGCCGCGTCAGCGCCTCACCATTACCAGCGAGCCACGCCGCAATATGCGGTATGACGAAGTGCACGTATTTGTGCAGTAATGAAACGTCACGGCTGAATTTTTCTCTCACCTAATAGTTTTTTTATGCGCGCCATGGTTGGGTGTGATCATGCTTATTACAAAGGATGATACATGCCCGGTTACGATAAAGGTACCCCAGTACAGTGGAAGTGGGGCAACGGCACGGCGCGCGGAAAAATACAAAAAGTATATACCCGTGAAGTGACACGCACCCTGCAAGGTACCGAAGTAACACGCGACGCATCGCAAGACGAGCCTGCCTATCTGATTGAGCAATCAGACAGAGCGGAAGTGTTGAAATCGCATTCAGAAGTGCAGAAAGCTGCATAGAGGAGAGACGCATGCAATCACAAGATTATGACCAGATATGGCAGAAAATTAAACCCATCAAAACCTGTATGTTCACCACAAAAGACGGCGACGATTTGCGCGCCCGCCCGATGCAGCTGGTGCAGGACGAATTTGATGGCACACTCTATTTTTTCACCGAGGCCAACACGCCTAAAGTGGACGAGGCGCAGCAACATCGCGAAGTGTGTTTGAGCTTTGCCGATGTGGAAGATGAATGTTTCGTGTCGCTGTCGGGGATGTCCCGTGTGAATCACGACAAGCGCCTGATCGACAAATTCTGGAATCCCTTTGTGGCGGCATGGTTCCCCGAGGGTAAAGACAGTAGCAACGTAACTTTGCTGGAAATTGATGTATATGCTGCAGAATATTGGGATGCGACGGCTAATCGCATGGTGCAGTTGTACGAAATAGCCAAAGCCAACGTAACAAATACCGAGCCGGATCTGGGAGAAAATCGCAAATTCGGGTAAGTGGTTAGGTTTAATTATCGTGTGCGTTGCGTGCGCGCTTTGGCCATATCCACCACCACGCCGGACACTTCGGTAGAGGGCGTGGTGTTTTGTTTGGCATCATAATACGGGCTGTCCGCCTTGATAGTGGGCGATGCGCTGTCTTTCTCCCATTGCAGCGTCATGCGCTTGCTAGCTTGCGGAAATTCTTGCTGTAGCGCGTGGTGAATGGTGTCCATAAGTCCGGTGGCATGCAGCCAGCTTTGCACATCCATATCGCGCATAGGCAGCATTGCTTCGCCTTTCGCATATTCCCCGCTGATAAAGTCATTACGCCCATAATTCCCATCACCTAGGCTCACCGGCTCATAGACCAGCTTGCCCTTGGTGTCGCGCGACAGGCTGGCCGAACGTGTTGGTGATTTGAATTCGTTGAAGCAGGCGTCAATCTTGTCCCAGTCGGGCACATAGCCAATGCGTTCGACAATCGGTGGCAATTGTTCGCGGCGACGCTGGCTCACCTTGGTTTCACCCAGCTGATTCACATCCACCTTTGCCTTGCCATCGCGCACCGCCTGCACCCAGTCTTTTAGCGCTTCATGCGCGGGGCCTTTGCGAATCACCTCATTATGCGCACCGTGATGCGAAATCACATTCACATAATATTTACCGCGCGGGGGAATTGGTGCACTCTCCGTCACTGTAAAGGGCGAGTTTTTCGAGATCATCACTTCCGCGATCGACACCAGCCCGTTCGCATCGCGCAATGCAATCGGGTGAATGCGCTGGTCGCGGTGCTTGCTGCAGGCGCGGGTGCTCAGATAGCTTGGCATGTTGATGGGCAAATCCAGCTGCTCGCTCGCCACCTTGGTCTGGTTAAAGTTGGTTATGTTGGCCACCACCAGACCGTTTGATGCCTGATAGTCGATGCCCGGTGCGGGCTTGCCCGCCTTAAATAACGGTGCCCATGCGCCCTGCGTTTGCTGCTCGGCCAGTTCGGCCGGAAAGAAATTAGGCGGGTGCTGCCAGCTGCGCAACAAGCGCAACGGGCGGAAAAACATGGATTCATCCTGCTCAGCATGCGCCCCATCGGGCATGGGCGGGGTGTAGAGCGCCTCAGAGGTGGGAATCACCAGTCGGTCGATCAGGTGGGCGATATGCCCGTCTTTTTCGATGCCACGCCAAAACTGCTCCAGCTTGTCGCCACTCACGCCCAGCTCCATCACCGCGGCGGGCAGTATAATGCGGCGTATGAAGTCTTTGGTCATGTGCTGCACGTCGGGGTTCATCCACGCCACCTGATGCGCAGGCAAGCCGCCATCGTGCACCGGGGCGAGGCTTGCGCCATAGTTAATCAGCAACTTGGCCGAGCCTTCGCTGGCCGCGCCCATCACCATATGCAATGCACTATAGCCTCGGTCGTTGCTGGCGTTCGGGTCTGCGCCTAAATCGAGCAACAGGCTCATCATGGCGTAATTGTCTTCGCGTGCGGCTACCATTAGAGCCGTGTCGCCCGTATCGAGAATTTTACGGCTGCCGCTGGCATTCAGGCGGGCGCGTGCCGATGGCAATTCCAAATCGCAACCGAGCGCTTGCAGGGCGCATACCGCGTCATAATCATGTTGCACGACAGCATGCAGCAAAAGCGGGTCGTCCTCCTGTGTGCGGTAATACAGCACATGCGGTAGCAGGCGGGAGGGGACTTCGGTGGTGAGCAGGGTTGTTAGTTTTTCCGATGCTTCTTCAGCGGATAAATCGCGGTTGTTTTTGCCCTGGCGTTTGATGATGTTACGTGCTGCCTGATAGGTGCGACGTATTTCGGTGGAGTCGAGACGCGCCTGAATGTGCGGGCGCAAGCTCTCTGGCACATCCTCGGCCATAAAGCGGCTTAGCTCTGTTTCGGCCTCTTCGGGTGACAAATGAGCATAGGCGCGCTTGCGTTTGGTGATGTCGCGGGCGGTGCTATAGAGCGCATTGGCCTGTTCACGCTCGCTTTCGCTCAGCGCGTTCCATGCTGCAACCGGGTCTGCAAGCGTATGATTATCGTTGTCGCCAGAAGCCACCGCATTATCCTGCCAGTTTAACCGCAGTATTCTACCACGCGCGCGCATGCGAGTGTGTGAAGCTTATATGACGAATTCTACAGGAAAAACAAAGTGTAATGGGCGCAAAAAGAGGGCTGCGCGGCCAACCGTAATAGCGGGTTAGCCTTGACGAGCCTTCATACGTGGATTCTTTTTATTGATCACGTATACACGGCCACGACGACGCACCACGCGGTTATTTTTATCGCGTGTTTTTGCTGATTTTAAAGAGCTTAATACTTTCATCGTGTACCTCGTAAACTTTGAGAGGTGCGCTTTATAGCGGGCTGGGCGGGGGGTGTCAAGCGACAAAATGCGCTTTTATCCTCATTGTCCTTCAGGATGGCTGCGCATGGCGGCCATAATTTGGTGCGCGGGCAGTTGGGTGGTGGCGTGGCGTGTTTTCTCCCAGTAATGCGGGCGGCGTATCAGCTGCCACAGCGCCTTAAAGCTCGCGACAGAATGCAGCAGCCAATAGAGCGGGTAGAGCGCTATGCCAGCGGTCATGCCAAACCATTGGTGAATGCGGGCAATGGCCAGTGCATACAGCACATGGCTTGCCAGCCCGACCGCCAGCACGGCAATGCATGAGGCGACCAGCCAATCGGGAATAAAACTCTCTGGCAGGCCACCAGCCAGCCACACGGCACACAAACCCCACAAAAAGGGAGCCAGCAGAAAGACCAGGCAGGGGCCGCCAATAAAGAGCTGAAAGCCCATAAATGCCTTCCAGCCGACGGTTTGTAGCAGCTCCAGCGGATTGCGCATATAGACCAGCCAGGTCTGCATATAGCCTTTGATCCAGCGTGAGCGTTGACGAATCCACGCACCAAGCGTGATAGGGGCTTCTTCCAGTGTGATCGAGCCAAGCACGCGGGTGCGATAGCCATGCAGCCACAGGCGAATGCCAAGGTCAGCGTCTTCGGTCACATTATACGGGTCCCACGCGCCCACTTCGCGCAGTTTTTGCAGATGAATATGATTGCTGGTGCCGCCAAGCGGAATCGGCATACCCAGATTCTCAAGCCCCGGCAGGGTGAAGTCGAACAAAGCCGAGTATTCAATCGCAAAAAGTTGGGTGATAGGGCGTTCCAGCCGATTGTAATAATTCAGCTTGGCCTGTAGGCAGACCACATTGTCGGGTGCTTTTTCGAACGCACGCAGGGCTTGCCTCAGCTGGTTGGGGGCGGGCTGGTCTTCGGCGTCATAGATGGTGACATACTCGCCGCGTGCGAATTTCAGTGCGTAATTGCAGGCCTTGGGCTTGGTGCGGGGCAGGGAGTAGGGCACGCGGATCAGCTCGAAATAGCCCGGCGGGCGCGCATCCTTGATGGCCTGAATGGTTTCGTCATCGTCGGCTTCCACGATCAGCTTCACATCCAGTCGCGATTTGGGGTATTCCAGCGCGCGGATCGCCGAGATCATGCGTGGCACACTCTCACGCTCGCGGTAAAGCGGCACCAGCAAGGTGTAAATCGGCAGTTTGCTGGCGCGGTTGGGGGTGATGATGCGGTCTTGCGTGTGGTGCCATTTATTCTGGCGCAGACCAATCATAAACAGCAGCAGCTTAAACAGCATGGTGCCAAGGTAAAACACGTTGATCACGCACAGCCCGGCAATCAGGGTCGCCTGCGGGTAGAGCGTGAGGCAGAAGGCGGCCAGCAAGGCCAGCGCCCCCATCCAGATACGCTGATGGCCAAATAGCGTGCGTTT
>PBPD01000159.1 GCA_002725445.1 Rickettsiales bacterium | reverse complement strand
GGCGGTGAGGGTGTCGCTGGGTTTGCCGTCGTAATTTCGGTAATACTGGTCGAACAACCGGCAGGCGGTTGCGATGGCTTGCATTGGCTGTTCGGGCGATTTGCTCATAAGACGCTGCGCACACTCCTTTTCAGTATGGAGTATAGCGTGGCAGTATGACGGTTTGGTGACAGCTGCGTGATGGTTTGATGACAGCGATATCGCCCAAGTTACAGTGGATTACAAATCTGGCTGGCTTTGGCGTGCAACTGTGATATAACCCGCGCCATGAGCAGACTTGACCATATACGTAATTTCTCGATTATCGCCCATATCGACCATGGCAAAAGCACACTGGCCGACCGGTTGATTCAGGCCTGCAAAGCCGTGGAAGACCGCGATTTGCACGAGCAGATGCTGGATAATATGGAGCTGGAGCGCGAGCGCGGCATTACCATTAAAAGCCAGACCGTGCGACTGGATTATAAGGCGCTGAACGGCGAAGAGTATGTGCTGAATTTGATGGATACGCCCGGCCACGTGGATTTCACCTACGAGGTGAGCCGCTGTCTGGCGGCGTGCGAAGGCTCGCTGCTGGTAGTGGATGCGGCGCAAGGAGTGGAAGCACAAACCCTCGCCAATGTGTATAAGGCGATTGATGTGGATCACGAGATTATCCCCGTGCTCAACAAGGTGGATCTGCCTGCGGCGGAACCAGAACGCGTGCGTCAGCAGATTGAGGATGTAATCGGCATTGATGCGTCCGAGGCGGTGATGTGCTCGGCCAAAACCGGCATCGGCATCGAAGATGTGCTGGAAGCGATTGTTAAGCGCCTGCCGCCACCACGCGTGCTGTAGCACCGCGTTTGAAGTGTGTAGCGGTTTGAAGGTTCGAAAACTCTGAAGTGATGGCACGCAGCTCTGCTGCGCGGATGAGGTTTTGGCAAGCCAGAATGCCGCCGGTGAGCAGCCCCAGAATAACGAGGACAATGGAGAGTTCTACGAGTGAGAAGCCTTCACGAGACTCCGTCATATGATGGCCTGACATGTGGGGGATAGTAGATTGCTGGGTCATATGATTTCGGAAACTGCAAGGGGGATTCTCGCAATGACATCTATTATTCACTAAGTTAAAGCTATGTAGGTGCATATACTTTCCTAATTCAGCGGTTTTGAAATGAGCGAGCAGGAAACATTCTCATTACCTAAGGCATATTCCGATGTAGCAATGTTGTTGGTGGTAGTACAATCAGCCTTAAACGTATTATTCCATGATAAAATACCTCCAGTGCCGGGTCTTCCATCATCAATCTTCGTATCTATATTCCACAATTCTCCGGGCTTCAAGAAAGGTGCGTGAGGGAAGCCTCCTGTGGTTTGTTCGCGCCCAATAAGTAGAACATTGGTATACTGGCCTTCAAAAAAGTTAGGATCTGTGCTGACACGTGAGCCATAATTCTGGAAATGGACGGTTGCATTGTCTAATTTCATGCGTGGTGCATTTTCGTCAGGAATAGCGTGATCGCTTCGCAGCGCTCCCTGTACTCCGCTGTAGCTACCTTCAATAAGACCAGCGTTCGCTAAATGTTGCCATGCCCTAAACATCTCATTCGAGTCGGTACTAATATTCACCAATCCATTTCCATTTCCATTGCATGTAGCCGAACTAGTGCTTGGGGTGGCGGCTGTTCCGGGGCAACTGGCTGCGGGCTCTGCTCCCCAGAAAGCCTGTGCATTGAGCATATCGCCAGGGAGTGCGAAATACTTGTCGCGGAAGGTGTGAACCGCGGAAGAAAAATTGTTTATTTGGGTTGTAACAGCCCGCAGCTCGGCCGCACGGATGAGGTTTTGGCCAGCCAGAATACCGCCGGTGAGCAGCCCCAGAATAACGAGGACAATGGAGAGTTCTACGAGTGAGAAGCCCTGTTTCATAGGTAATGAATCTTTAGTGTGAATGGTTGTTTCATGTAGAGCAATTGTAGCTGAAAATACGTTTTTAAACTAGGCAATATTGTGGCTGCAGGCGTTAAGGCTTTGTTTATAAAGCTTCTCTATACTGTGATATTCAACGCTGGGATAACATATGTCACGGATTAATGATCGGTTAAAAAAAGCAACTAAGGATTTGGATCCTGATTGGCGTAGTGCGTGGCAGCAAGCTATATTTAATGCGTTCTACGATGAAAAGCCCGCCATGATACATGTGGTGTCTGACCCGGAGCGCCGTGCGCATTTGGTGGAGACGTTTGAGCGATGGAACCAGTATCGCAACTCCGTGGGCAAAGAATATGTAAAAATGAGTGGCATGGATGCAAAGGATGTGCGGCGCTTGTTTTTGGTGGAGCGTTATTGTTTTTGTGCTGGTGACGAGGCGATTGACGAGAGTTTGTGGGACGTGCTCAATAGCGTGATGCAGCCCAAAGAGCGATGCAATGATTTTGGGCTGGGCGCCATAACATCGGACAATACGTTTGGGGCTGAAATTGAATGTTTTGGCTTGCATGAGAAGGCCGACCCGATACCGGGTGGAAGTAAACATGGTCTGAAAGCGCGCATCGTTGAAGATTTGCTGAAAGAGCTGATTCCTGAGGGCAACTCGCATTGGCAGAGTGGGCCGGAATATGGTGTGATGCGGCAAGACAAGTTTCGTGGCTGCTGGGAATATGCCACACCGATTATGGATAAAGATAATGTTGGAAAGCTGGGCGGTTGCCTTAAACTGATTGAAGGGATGGGCGGCTATGTCAATTCGAGCTGTTCACTGCATGTGCATTTAGGGGTGTATGAACGCTATGCTAATGGCATGCGCGATATGACACGTCGGCCTTCCGACCTCTGCTGGCATCAGGATTTTAAAGGATGGAAATCCATTGATTTCACTAAGCAGTTCCTGGTGAATTATACATTGCTGGAAGACAAATTATCCTTTCTGGATCACCGCATTGTGCACGATTCGAAGGATGTCTATGAGCAGGAAGGGATAACGCTGGAAGATGCGCTGCAAAATATTATCAACGCCCGCACAATGGATGAATTGCTGAAAGCACAGCGCCCCGATGCCGAGAAATATGACAACGAAGCTGGAGCGCAACAGGAGTGGTTTCGTGTGTCACGCCAGCGACTGAAAGTGAATGCAGTGCGTGCATTGCTGGGGGCGTTTGGTCCGGGCAACACGATTGAGGTGCGCCATCACCCCGGTACGGTTGATGCACAAGAGACCACGGCATGGGTGCATTTTCTGGATGCGTTTGCGCAAGCCACCCAACAGATGGTCGATGCGCATAAGGGCAAGCCATATATTCCGGAAAAGGAAGAAATCGCCAAGCTGGAAGCGCTGGTGGATGATTTTATCAAGCAGCGCGGCGGCACAGAGATAGTGAATGATGCGCGTCTGCCTGCTGAACGTCGTGCCACCAATTCTAATAAAGCAACCAATGTGAAGCGGCCTGTATCGCAGCTGAAAAGCGAAGAGGAACGCCAGCTTGAACGGCGCGGCCTGCCTGAGCTTGGGACGGTGATTGATACGAGTGGTCTGGAGGCTGAGCGGTTGATGGCTGCGGGGGCAGCTCGCGCGCAGCAATAACGCATTCACTGGTTGCGTTATGCTATGGCTTGCGGCATAAGAAGCGCATGCAAACGGATAATCCTGAACAAATGCCACTGAAGGCACTGCTGGTTGACAGCTGGTATGACACCTATTTGGGGGTGATCATTCTTATCCGCGTGTTTTCCGGCACCATTGTGAAGAATCAGAAAATCCGTTTTATGAATGCGGGCACCAGCTATAACGTCGATCAGGTGGGGGTGTTTCGCCCTGCCAAAACTGAAGTGAAGACGCTGGGGCCGGGCGAAGTGGGCTATATTATCACCGGCATCAAGCAGGTGGCCGACACCAATGTGGGTGATACGATCACGGATGATAAACACCCAGCGGATAAGCCGCTTCCGGGCTTTAAGCCGGTGCAGCCGGTGGTGTTCTGCGGTTTATATCCGGTCGATAATGGCGAGTATGACCATCTGCGCGACTCGATCACCAAATTGCGGCTGAATGATGCCAGCTTTTCCTATGAGCCTGAAAGCTCAACTGCGCTTGGCATGGGCTTTCGCTGTGGTTTTCTGGGGCTGTTGCATCTGGAGATCATTCAGGAACGGCTGGAACGAGAATATGATTGCGAGCTGATTACCACTGCGCCGAGTGTGGTCTATGAAATGACCATGACCGATGGTAGCGAGGCATTGTTGCATAACCCGAGTGATTATCCCGATCCGGTGAAGATTGAGGAATTGCGCGAGCCGTGGATTAGGGCGACGATTATGGTGCCCGATGAATATCTGGGTAATGTGCTGAATTTATGTACCGAAAAGCGCGGCGTGCAGGAAGAGCTGACCTATGTGGGCAACCGCGCGATGACGCGCTATAAACTGCCGCTGAACGAGGTGGTGTTTGATTTCTACGATCGTCTGAAATCCGCGACCAAAGGCTATGCCAGCTTTGACTATGAAATGGCGGGCTATGACGCGGGCGATCTGGTGAAGCTGTCGATTCTGATCAATGGCGATCCGGTGGATGCGTTGAGCATGCTGGTGCATCGTAGTCAGGCGGAATATCGCGGGCGTGCCATGTGCGCCAAGCTGAAAGATCTGATTCCGCGGCATATGTTCAAAATTCCAGTGCAGGCGGCGATTGGTGGCAAGGTGATTGCCCGCGAAACCATTGCGGCCATGCGCAAGGATGTGACCGCCAAATGTTATGGTGGTGATGCCACGCGTAAGCGTAAGCTGCTGGAGAAGCAGAAGAAGGGCAAGAAGAAAATGCGCGCAATCGGCAATGTGGAAGTGCCGCAAAGCGCCTTTATCGCCGCGCTAAAAATGGGCGATGATTAATAAGAATCGCTAAACAGTGTGCGAAATGGCTAATATTCCTTATCGGATTGACTGGTAGATTTACCTGCTGCCTGTAGGTTTGCGTCTGATAGATTGGCAGCTTTTGCGCTTCTGACATCCAAAAATTCATTGATGATATCGTTCAACGCATACTTATCCGAGAGATCTTTTAATTTGTTGCGGTCGCCTGTCATATTATTATGTGTCCTAAACACTATCCTATTTCTACAATAGCTCTATTATGTAAATAAATACTTAATTTTATCAATAATTTAACGCTAATTTTGCTAAAATTTTAACTGTATTTTACAGATCATAATTTAGCCGCTTGCTGGCTAGCAATGCATGTCACGAACTTCATGTACTTGTAACACTTGTATTATTTCGGGATGCTATAGTGAGTATATTATGAGTACTGAAGCGACAGAGACATTATTGAAAGGCCGCGAGGCCGTGAAAGACAAGTGGGGCGCCTTATTGGGTGAAGCGCTTGACAAGGCATTGGCCGAAGAAGGTGGCATGCCGGCGAAGATGCGTGGCGAAGTGGTGGAGCATTTGGTGCAGCCTGTGGCTGCCAAACTGCCACAAGGTGTCACGCGTGATTTTGGCTTGAGCGAAGCGCAGATGCGTGTGGTAGCGGAAGAAGCTGCCAGCGAGTTAGAGCAATTGATTCGTACCTATGGTGGCCACCTGGAAAGCGGCGAGCTAACCATGGAAGAATTGCTGGCTACCTTGCGCCCTAAAATTGTGCGTGATTTGGTAGAGCAGTCGCGCGGCAACTATGCGGCTGCGGAAAAAGCCTATATAGAGAAATTCAGTGGACGCGGTAGATCTGAAAAAGAGCTGAAAGAGGAATTCGCGCGGAGTTACGGTGATGACGGTCAGGCATTGCACGATGCCGCCAATGAAGAGCTGGAACGTGCGGATGAAGAAGCAGCGCGCGTAACAGAAAAGCTAGAAGAATTGGGCCCAAAACCGCCGTCTG
>PBPD01000158.1 GCA_002725445.1 Rickettsiales bacterium | reverse complement strand
GCCACTTCCAGTTCGAGCAATTCCGTTAGCTCTTTATGCAATAGCTTCAGTGCGGCTGAACGGTCCTGCGCACGCGAGACAATGGAATTGATCTCGAATAAAGCCTGTGTACGGCGTTCACGCTTGCGTGCTGTCTCCACATGCGCGTAGGTGTAGCTACCAAACATCGACACGATAATCGAAGTAACCAAAAACAGGCTGAGATTGATAATGTCGATCAGGTCGTTCTCGCCAAAGGAATAATAAGGCGGGATATAAAAATAATTGATAATGAAGAAGCTGGCTAACGATGCTATCAGGCTCGGAATAAGCCCAAAGCGAATTGCAAGAAATACAATCGGCACCAGGAACAACAGCGATAAATTATAGTCATTCAAGCGGAAGAGCGCATTGCCCATGCCAAGGCGCAACATTTCCGCAGTGAAATACGCACCACCAACCGCCAGACACGAAATAACCACATCTCGCCAGCGAAGTGCACGCATTTGCAGCAAGTCTATCCATTTGTCGCCTTTGGACCGCTTGGTCAGTGCAATCGTGTAGACGCGGCAACATTCTGACATATGCGCCTTCACGCGCTCCGCCAGTGCAATTTTTGGCATCCAGCGCAGCCACTTTACGCCCTGCCCCGGCTGGCCAATATATAAATGGCAACTCTCAGGGTCTTGCGAGGTAATATAATCCTGAATGCCTGACGCAATCCCTTGTGCTGGCAAACGCACAATTTGTGCACCGTAGGATTCTGCAAACTGCAAATGTTCCAGCGTGCGCTGACGTTTGTCGGACGACTCATTAAAATATTCAGGTGTTTCGATAAAGAGCGCCACCCACTGCCCCTGAAGGCGGGTTGCCTTACGTTTGGACGCACTGATAAGGCGCGCTGTCTGGGGGTGAGACCCCACGCACACAATCACCAAAGGCTTTGATTTTGAGTCGCTCATAATAATTAGTATAAAATTGCTGGTATAAAAATTCTATAAACCAAACTGTGAAATCCTTGCTAACTGCCCACTATAGAGCGAAGCGTTGTTAAATAGCTGCAATTTAAGCGCTTAATAGAAAAATGGCGACTTGTAGCCAAGCCGCCATTTGTCAGGTTTGCTAGAACGAAGCTACATTTATTCCTGCAGCTCGTCCGCAGTTTCTTCGAGTTCATCGCCAACCGAATCGTCGCCTTCAAGCTCATCACCGGCTTCTTCGGCGGCGTCACCCACACGTTCAACAACGGTATCGTCATCATCAAAACATGCGGTCAGCGCTACAGCTGCAAACATCAGGGTAGTGATAAGCAACAATTTTGCCAGAGCTTCGGTTAAGCGAATATCACGTATATATCGTGGGTAGATACGCATACTTCCTCCTACTCAATGATCGAACGCAGCATCCAAGCTGCTTCATCGTGGAAAGTCATGCGTTCAACCATCATGTCGATGGTTACTTCATCACCCACACTTTCTGCGGTTTCCAGCACTTTACGTGCTTCGCGGGATGCCACCTGATGGTTGGTCAGAAGATTCTGTACCATCTCTTCTGCGTTTGGCACACCTACCTGTTCTTCGATCGAAGACAGCTCGCTAAACTCCTTGTAGGTGCCTGGACAGAAATGCCCCAACGCACGCACACGTTCTGCCAGTTCGTCACCGGCGGCGTGCAGATTCTCATAATGTTTTTCAAACAATTCATGCAACGACACAAACTGCTTACCTGTCACGTTCCAGTGATAATAGAGCGACTGCATGTACAATGTGTAGGTCGTCGCCAGAAATTTCGATAGCGGCTTTGCTACTTTTGTACGTGCGTCTTCGTCCATACCAATCGATATGTCACCTTCATCAACAATTTTTAAGGTCTTACTAACCATGATTCCTCCTTGGGGGGTTAAAAAATTTGATCAACGGCCTTGCGGCTTTGTTGCATTGTAGCGGGCGTACTATGCTCACGTGTACTCATACCCTGATGCCCAATGGCTTGTTCGATATGTGCAAGATCTTGCGCATCGTCCATATCCACTAATGTCGGAAATTCTTCCATGACAGGTAGATTATGTGTGTGATTACTACGTTTCATCATTATGTACTCCATACGTTATGGAAGTACTCTAGCCGCATATTCATCAGGATGCAGTTAGCAGCGGCTTCGCTCGCATAAAATACCCATAAACCCTAAAAAAGGCTCTGAGCGCGTCTTTACGTTACATTTAGGTAATGTAGTCACGCCCCCTATCGCAGCTTGATGCTCAACCCGACAGACTGGCAACGTAACTTTTTTAGGAGGAGTTAAATAATGAAGGAATGGCACGTATTTACCATTGGGGGCATCGTTGGCGGCATGGCTTATTTTATGAGTTCGCTTGCCTACGCAGCACTGCAAGCTCCGGCATTACTTGGCTCAATGTAAAAATCAACCATTAGGAGGACACATGTCTGTTTTTTATAAACTATTAGCAGGCGCAATGCTCATTGGTAGCGTAGCAGCCTGTAACACCGTTGAAGGTGTCGGTGAAGATGTAAAAGCCGCAGGCGATGCTGTTGACCAAACAGCAGAAGAATCTAACCCCTATCGCAACCGCTACTAAACAATACTAAAAGGAGATAAACCATGCTTAGATTTGCACTTATGTTTTTTGTGGTAGCTTTAATCGCTGCCCTGTTCGGATTTGGTGGCATTGCAGCTGCATCAGCTGAAATTGCACAATTCCTATTCTTTATATTTGTTGCATTATTCGTGCTAGCACTCATTTTTGGTGCCATCGATTCACGCGCCAAACCCAGAGTTTAGTACCAAACCCTAACTAATCATGCTAAAAGGCTACCTTAATTGGTAGCCTTTTTATATTGGAGTAACATGGAAGAGTTTCCCTTATTATTATCATTAGGGCTATTGCTGGTACTCAGCATGGCATGCGGCAAACTGGCCAACCTAATTCATGCCCCTCGCATGGTGGGCTATCTGATTGCCGGAGTCATTTTCGGCCCCTCTTTTGCCGGAGTCTTTAGCTACGAACGTGTGCACGGCGAGTATTCGATGCTTGTCGATATGTCGCTGGCGATCATTGCGTTTTCAATTGGTGGGCATCTCAAGCTAGACACGATGCAGGATGCGCTTGGCCGCATTAGCAGTATCAGCTTGCTACAGGCACTCACATCAACGGTTTTTGTGCTGGTGATCATGTATTTCACCCTGCCCTATCTGGTGGCAGAGGATGTGTATAGCGGCCTGCCCGAAACGGCGTTGCTTGCTGTGGCTATCATACTGGGTGCGGCGTCTGCCGCTACGGCACCGGCGACCATCATGTCTTTGCTCAAAGAATATGATGCAAAAGGTAATTTCAAAAATGTATTGCTGGGCGTGATGGCGCTGGGTGACGTACTCACCATTATCTTCTACGGATTTGCCATCACAATCGCCGTCACCCTTATGGGCGAAGCAGGCGATATCGGACTGGGCGAAGCGATGATGAAGCCCGTGATCAAGCTAGGCTCTGCCTTCGCAATCGGTGCGGTGGGTGGCTATATTTTGCGCCAGATGCTGCACTACTTTGAGGACGAAACACAAGTGCTGCCTCTCATTCTCGGCGCAATTCTCATCAGCGCCGGACTGTCGCGTTGGCTTGAATTCTCGCCATTGCTGACCACCATGGTATTAGGCCTTGTCGTCGTCAATACTATCCCGCAACGTAAATACAGCAAAGAGGCCGGCTCCTACGATGCGTTTTTGGTAATTGACCGAATATCAGAAGCGATTTACGGCATCTTCTTCCTGCTGGCCGGGGCACATATCGATTTCACACTCGCACTGCAAGCAGGCGGGATTGCGCTGGTGCTTACACTCGCGCGTTTTGCAGGCAAAATCAGTGGTGCATTTGCGGGCGGGGTTGTTTCTGGCAGCGATGTAAATGTGCGGCGTTATCTGGGTTTAACCTTGCTGCCTGCCGCTGGCGTAATGGTTGGTCTGACACTCGATGCCAGCCAGACACTGGACGGCGAAAATGTGCGCCGACTTACCGACATTATGGTGAGTGCCGTGCTTGGCGCCACCCTTATATGCGAGATCATTACGCCCTTTATCATCCGTTATGCACTGCGTAAGGCAGGCGCTATTTAGGAAAGGAACGCTATGCAGTCTGAGCATCCTATTTTATTTAGCCTAATACTGGACAATCAGGGCAGTGCAGATGAGTCTGACCCGCTGGCCGTCATTGACGCACTGCGCGATGATAGGCTGGCATGGGTGCATATGAATGCTGATCATGAAGACACGGCCGCATGGCTGCGCGATAATATTAGCTATCTTAACCCTCTTATTATCAATGCCTTGCTGGCTGAAGAAACCCGCCCGCGTTGCGAAGCATTTGATGACGGGTTGCTGCTGATATTGCGAGGCGTAAATTTGAATGAAGGCGCTGAGCCCGACGATATGGTGTCGCTGCGCTTATGGGTGGACGAAAACCGCATTATCAGCCTGTGCAAACGTAATCTGCGTGCGGTTGAAATGCTTAAAGCCGACCTGATGGAAGGGCACGGCCCACACAATAGCGCTGATTTAGTCAGCTCGATGATTCATGCTCTATTGGAAGTAATGGAACCGGTCTTTTCTGAAATGGATGATGCCACCGACCGGATCGAGGCAGAGCTGGTAGACAAACCCGACATGAAACTGCGCTTTCTTATCACCGACATTCGCAGCAGCTCCATACAATTGCGCCGCTATATTGCCCCCCAGCGCGACGCGATTACGCGCCTGCGCAGTTTGCAGCTTGGCTGGCTGGATGAGCCTGCAAAGCATAAATTGCTGGAATCACAGGATCGTATCACACGTTATGTAGAACAGCTCGACGCGATTCGTGAACGCTGTCAGGTCGTGCAAGACGAATTGACCAATACACTCGCCGACAAGCTGAACCGTAATATGTATACGCTATCTGTGATTGCCGGTATTTTTCTGCCGCTCGGCTTCTTAACAGGCTTGCTTGGCATTAATGTTGGCGGCATGCCAGGTGTCGACGATGCCGATGCCTTTACCATTGTTGCCATAGCCTGCGTCATCATTGCGTTCATTGAACTCCTGATCTTCCGCAAACTGCGCTGGATCTAGTTTATCTGTTTTTTATCTGAATGCACCGCCTCACTGCTCGCGCTTTGATGCTAGTTTAGTCATCTTGGAATTATACAATATATAAACCAAGGAGGATGGCATGCGTTCATCAATTTCTCAGTTCTTATTGGCAGGCACATCGGCCTGCATGTTGGCAACGGCCGCTTATGCAGGGGTTAGTGTCACTCATCCATCAAACCCGGCATTAGGGCAGACCGCCTTTTATGTAAGTGGTGGCATCGGCGAAATGGAACGAATCGCCCTGCAAGAGATGGAAAGTGACTATAATCTAAAGCTGGAAATGGCGCTTTCCTCAGGTCACTACATCGCGAACAGTTTTGTCACGGTGAGTAATGCACGTGGCGAAACAGTCATTTCCACCACAGCAGATGGCCCATTATTTTACGCCAATCTTGAACCTGGCACCTATACCGTGGAAGCCGCCTATGAAGGCGCTGTGAAAACACAAAAAGTAACCATTGGTTCGGCTGACCGATTGCGTGATCTGCATTTCATCTGGAACGATGACGCGCAAGATAGCTAAATTTTATTTGCTTTGATTAGATTGCAAAACAGGGGAAGCTTTACGGCTTCCCCTTTCTGTATGTATAATGTTGGCCATGCACAAGACACAAAAAGAAACCGTACGAGAAGCAGAGCTGGAGAATAAGAGCTTTATCCCGCTGATGTGCGCCATTGTGGTGGTGCTATCCCTGTCGTGGCTGGCCTCTATTTCTATGGATACTGCCAGTAACGAATGGTATCGCTCGTTGGAACGTTCAGCCTATAACCCGCCCGGCTGGGCATTTGGCGTGGTGTGGCCTGCGCTGTATGTCATGATGACGATTGCGGCCTGGCATGTCTGGCGCAACCGCAAACGCTACGCGATTGGCAAGCCTCTCGCCTATTTTGTAGCACAACTGGCCATCAATATTGGCTGGACGCCCATTTTCTTCGGCATGCAAGCGCCAACCCTTGCGCTGTTCAGCCTTGCCACCATCATTATCCTAGCGGGCATAACCACATTTCATTTCTTCAGGGTTACCTTCAAAGCAGGCATGCTGATGCTGCCCTATATGGCTTGGCTATGCTTTGCCTTTTATCTTAACGGATATATCGTCACCCACAATTAGCGGGCCGCGCTGATTTTGTTTTGCAAGCGCTGAATGCGTGAAGCAAACACATCGAGCTGGCCTTGCTGATCGATTGCCTCGCCTGGGTTTTTCAGCAAATCCAACAATGCTTCGTCAGCGGCGTCCAGCGCATCTTGGCTGGCGGAATAAAACCCTGCATCATAGAGCAGCTGCGCAGCTTCCACGTTGTGCTTCACGCGCACATGCGGCGTGCCAAAAAATTCGTCAAACCGAAACGCCGTATACACATCGCTCACCCAGGCATCGGCCTCATCTGACGACATATCCTGTGAAAGTGGCGATGCCTTGGCGAGGGCTTTGTCTGTAAAACGATGGGTTTGCGCCAGTTCAAAACTAACTGGCGTAATCGCTAGCTCTTTCATCAACTGCAAGGCGTCTTCAAATTCTGCAAAGCTCACATTGCTTTTGTTCGTCGGCACATACACAGGCACCAATGTGCCGCTACGATCAAAATTGACCTTTGCAGTAATAAGCACATGCGTTGGGCTTTCCCCGCCTATGGCATCCAACAGGCTGTCCGCTTGCTCCAGCTTTTTCTCTGCATCGGCAAATTGCCCGGCAGCCAGCAACACACGTGCCTCATACATCGCTTCCAGCAACCCTATATAACGATCATGCGCATAAGCAATGCGGTCTTGCTCTTTAGGGGGCTGAGGTTTGGCAGTGGGTACGGGGATAGTGTCGCTTTCTTGAAAAAAAGCACAGGCTTGCAACAAGCTTAATGCCGCAACGGCAATAATGCTAAGGCGCATAGGTGGTTCCTTACTCTATTTTTTTCTGAATTTAGCATATAGGGTATAAAAAACGTGTAGGGAACCATAATTGCTGATGCGCCCTCACCCTGTTTTAGCAACAGGGTTCAAATTATCCGGCCTTTTCAGATTATTCTACCGTGGCTGGCTTGCTTTCGAGGGCTGAATGGCTAGTCTATAGGCCGTGACAGTAAAACCCGAACATAAAAACGGAAAAAACGGTTCGTATTACGAACGACGAGGTGACCGCGCCACGCACCGCATTGCCAGTGCCATTGCTAAAAAATCATGGAAATGGACCGCGCTAAACCTTGCCTGGACTGCTGGCCCTGTCACCTATATCGCTTTGCAAATCGGCTATTTCATGGGCTATGGCAAACAGGCTCCTCTGGAAATTTTCTTCTATTTTGCTGTCTACACACTCATTGCTGGTGCATTGGCGGTCATCGGCACTTTATTTAATGACGCCTTCTACAAGCCGCGTATTGACAACGAACAACGCGGCCTGCTGGAAACGATCGACCATTTATTCGATTGCATTCAGGCGGTGCGCAATACGATCACGGTGCAGCTTGATGCCAATGAACGGCGCGTTATGGCCGCCTATTTTATTCTGCAAAATGTCGGGGCATCACCCTCAGCGATTGGCACGGCGGTAATGGATTTAACCCAAAACCCCACCCTCACCCGTGCAGCACGCCGCGCACAAGTGTTCTCCGAACGCGGCATGCAAGCGCGTATTGATGATATATGGCACAGTATTCAGGATGATTTACAGCATACCAGAACGCAACTTGAACCCGTCGCGCCGCGCGCCTATGCCTTGCTGGAAGAAGTGCTGCGGGGCAACCTCCCGAACATTAAACGTGGATTAGAACGCGGCGAAGGGTTTATCGAGCGTGTGCTGCTGGCATCGGAAGAAAATGACGACACACTTATGAGCCTGTTTGATGCGCTGGACATGCTCACCTTAGCATTTGAGCTGATTAATGGCCGCAGGATTGCAGTGCTCGGCGCGCGTCTGAAAGGCGATGAAAGCTTTGAAGCAGCGCAGGAAGCACTCGATGACGCACGCCATCACTACCGTCTTGCGTTACGGCGTCGCAACAGCCAAATCAGACTGTTGGTGGAAGCATTATACAAACAAACCGATATCGAGGTTGTGCCACGCACCGCAGGCACAGCCCTGCAATTAATTGAAGTCATGGAAGAAGGCTTAAAGCAATTGCCAGCGGCGCATCATCCGCAATACAAAGAGCGCCATCGCCTTATTTTGCGGCTGAATGAACATGTGCATATTCGTTATCAGCGTTTGTTGCGCGCCGAAAAACGTTATGCCCAGAAATGGCGAGCGCAAGGCGAAAAACTCACCCTCGCCATGCAAAGCAGCACATTAAGGCAGGCCGGATTTTACATTCAGGAACGTGAAATCAGCCTGTCAGACAAGCAGAAGCTGCAACTTACGCATGCTATTTCTACTTTGTTGCCCAATGATTTCGACCAGCGTGACGCCACCGTGCTCAAACATTGCGCTATTGAGATCGCCACCGAACTGGACGCTTTCATCGATATGAGCAAGCCAGAAGAACAACTGGCTATCGAAAGCTCGAACGCGGCCAACTTTGGCTTCATCACCTCTGTGTTATCTGCCAATACCAAAGCGGGCTGGGCTGCATCGGCCATTGACGCCGTGCATGAGAATCGACGCAAGGCCTCCCATCGGCTGGCACGAAATCTCGTCTCTTTCTATCGCATGCCTCTTACCGAGCCTATTATCGCCTTGATGGAATCAGAATTCGGCGCCGACCCAGACTATCTACGCGCGATGAATGAAGAAATCACGCAGCTTCCAAACCCTGCTGACGCTGCCATACCGAGCGCGCCCCCATTGCTCATGGAATGGGATGCGCTGTTCAAAACTAAAGGAGTATCTCATGCCTAAGTTGCATCCCGCTCATTTGCTTTTTGTCCTGCTTGTCGCCGTTGGCGTCGCTTACCCAAAAGAAATTGCAGATTTTGTAACGCTAGCCACACAATGGTTTGAGCATAATTTCGGCTGGCTTGTCCTACTGGTCTGCGCCTTCTTTGTAGGGTTTTGCGTCTACATCGCGTTCAGCCGCTATGGCTCGCTACGACTGGGTGGGCCTGAAGAAGAGCCGCAATTCAGCACGGCTTCGTGGCTGGCTATGCTTTTTGCCGCTGGCATGGGGGCTGGCCTTGTGTTTTACGGTGCCGCAGAACCTTTGCTGCACTATATGGACCCGCCTCCGCAAGACCGTTTTGTGCTTGAAGGCTCGGGCGAAGCGCGCCATGCCATGGTCATCAGCTATTTTCACTGGGGCATTCACGCTTGGGCTATCTATGCGGTGGCCGCGCTGTCTATCGCGTATTTCACCTTTCACCGCCACACCAGCTTGCTTCCAAGCATCCCGATCACCAATCACCCGTTAGGCAGCATGGCAATCAACAGTTTTGCTGCACTGGCTGTAGTGTTTGGCCTTGTATCATCGTTATCGCAAGGCGTATTGCAAGTGTCGGATGGCATCATCAGCCATGCTCCTAACCTAAGCGATCCACTGACCATCAAACTTGGCGTGCTGGCCGCGCTATTTTGTTGCTATATGTATTCCGCCTCCACAGGCATTGGCAAAGGCATTAAAATCCTTAGCGACATCAATCTGATCATTGCACTTGTGCTTATGGCCTTTGTGCTATTTGCCGGGCCCACACAATTCATCATGGAAAGCTTTGTTAGCGGCATCGGCGACTATCTCGACAAATTTGTTTACCTATCCTTCAATGTGCGCCATTTCACTGACCCGGGCGGTTGGACAGAAAGCTGGACCATTACGTATTTTCTGTGGTGGATATCGTGGGGCCCGTTTGTGGGCGTATTTATCGCGCGTATCAGCCGTGGCCGTACCTTAAAACAATTCATGCTGGGCGTTATTCTGGTGCCAACGATATTCTCGGCTTTATGGTTTGCCACGCTGGGCGGCACGGCCATTCATCTGGAAATGCTTGACCAGCCCGGTTTTGGAGACGTTGTCTCTACGATGGAACGCACCACCTATGCCGTACTCAGCACCCTGCCATTGGCAGAAGTGACCACTATTGTCGTATTGCTGCTACTGTTTATCTTTCTGGTTACCAGCGCCGATAGCGGCACTTATGTACTCGGCATGTTCACCACACAAGGCGACCTAAATCCGTCTGTACGCCAGCGTTTATTCTGGGGTGTGATGGTTGGACTCGTTACCACTGGTGCGATTCTAACGGGTGGCAGCATTGCCTTTTTCCGCTCACTCGCGGTGGCAGGTGCGATCCCCTACCTGATCATAATGCTCTTGCAGACTTATGGATTGTGGAAAGCGTTACGCGAAGACACCGGCACTAAGTAATTGCCACAGAGGTATCGACTTCGCCCGGTTCACTAATGGTTTCTTCCACATAGCGGGGGGAGACGAACGGGCTTTGCTTCAGCACTTTCTTTTCGCTACTGATAAAGCCTGTCAGAATCTTGTTCTCGACATTCTTAGGCAGATCATAGCGCTTCAACCGCTCGCGTATGCCCCTTGCCAGATTCCGTTTATTATGTACGATCTCGTTTTTCTCCGTCAGCGCATCCGCAAAGAGTGTAATTTTCTTTTGCAATACGTCTTCCGGAACATTTTTCAGACTCGGGTCGCTATAGATTACACTCGCCGCAGCGGTTACTACATCGTCAAACCCCGGGCCGCGTCCCTTTGTTGCCTGTGTTTGCGCCAGATTACCTGCCAGATAACCCGCAGATAGCGTAAGCAAACCAGGGTCAAATGGTTTACGTTTGAAGGCTGAAATACCATAGCCCACATTCGCAACCCCCTGAATCATGGCTGACATAGCCAGCGGGCTGTTTTGTGCCCAGTTTTTGAAGCGCTCTACCGATTTGATGAACTGTCCGTCTTTTGGCTCATTTTCCTGAATCGTATCCACCGTATCCAGCATAGAATGCTCCTGCTCGGCCCGGGCAAATATGTTCGACACATCAACCAGCTCGCGACCTTCTTTCTCCGGCACTACGATTGCAATCGCCATTGCTGTGAGCGTTCCTAACGCTGATAACGCCTCAAACGTAGTATTACCGCTCTTCGCACGCTTGATAGCTGAAAATAAATGTGTACCTGCCCCTACAGCATAAACCGCCGAACTGATCTCCCATGGATGGTTCTGCAAAAATGACAGCGTACGCTCAGCCATATTATGCAAATGATCGCGCTTTTCTTCATCAACCTCTTTTAACTCGGGATACAGATCCTCCATAATGGAATAGACATCTTTTGGGTTATCCGCACCATGCCCCATCGCAATCAGAATCATACTACCCATCATGGTTGAGCCAGCCGCCACCACTTTGAACCAGTCCCGATCAACATCAATCGACATATGTTTTGGTTTACGCCACGCTGAGAAAAGCAAGCCAGTACTTGCCGCCAAGTAGGCCATGCCCGCAAGGCTATTGGCATTTTCTTTCACAAATTTGCGTATTACACCGTGATGGGGAAAGTGGTCTACTTCGTTTATCTCTTCCACTTCAAGGTCATCCGCGACATCAATATCAGGCAACTCGGCAGCGTGCTCTGCCTTCCAGCGCGGGAATTCTTCGCGCAATAAATGCAGGAAATGGTCATCATCCTGTACTCCGCTGATGCGCAGCACATGGTTCTTATTGGGGCCATGATACCCAGGTATCGCTCTCATATCTTCGTGCGCATTAAAAAATTGCGTTAGCGCAATCATCGAACCCGGAGATGCATTGGGGGGGGCAAAGATTAGCCCAACGCGCGACCCGGCTAAACCATTCCCGGTTTTAACCTTTGTAATTGTCGTATCTCGCATAATGTTAGTATAGTTAAACACGACGCCGGTTATATTACAATTAGATGACGTTCTGGAGCGCTGTTTTGCGCCAATACTTTAACCGAAGCTTCATATTTATCGCACGCACAATGGGCTATCCTACCCCTGCACTGTACGGGAGATATAGCGATGGCACGCACATGGCG
>PBPD01000157.1 GCA_002725445.1 Rickettsiales bacterium | reverse complement strand
TTTCTTCCTATTAATATTGATAATGAGAGAATACACCTCAGTTTCTCTAACCACTGTGTAGCTGAACACAGAAGACCATGTTCTCATACTGGTTTTGGTAAGCTTCATAACAAGGAAACAGGTGAAACCCTGCAGCTTGAATATGGCTATCAGCTTGAATGCCGTTATTGCAAAAAGTATGAAGTTAATGCAGCTCATAACCCACAGAGGACTGCTGCGCAAATGAAGGAAGACGCCGCAAGACGTAGAGCGTTAGAATTGCTGCTTACAGATCTTTATGGGGAAAGCCCACAGTTGAGGTATCGGCATATAACTGGCGGGCGGGAGCTTGCTGACGATGTATGGTCAAAATTTTCCGGCAAGTGTTTTAATTGCGAAGCGCAAATTTCCGGCAGGAAGAAAATGCATTTAGACCATACGCGTCCACTAGCGATGTTGTGGCCACTCGATGGCACCGCCACTTGTCTTTGTGGCTCATGTAATTCACAAAAACGAGATCGCTTTCCTGCTGATTATTATTCTGTCGATCAACTGCAAAAACTATCAAAGATTACAGAAATTCCGATTGAAGAACTGCGCAGGCCATCACCGAATATGGAGGCTATTCATCTACTTAAAGATCGTCTCGAATGGTTTTTTAACGAGTTCTGCTTAAGACCGGAGTTAAACAAAGTAAGAGACGGGAAATTGTCTTCAGAGCTGCTCATAAAAGCACTGCAGAAAACCCTAAATCGGTGCGAAGGTGGAGCGCCGATAGATCTTGTGAAATTGCATGAAGATTGGTTGAGTTCGCAGTAGCCCTAGTTCTTCATAATAAACAAGTATTGATGGTCTGTGGTTGCTCCTTGATCTTTTATGCCAAATTTTTCACGGCCATTCACACTCTCATCAAAACAGTAAACTACCTTAAGTTCTTTTGGCAGGAATCGGGTTATCTCATCTGCCATGTTAACTTTTTCTGTTTTTCCTAGATGCATTATGATTTTCCCTTGAGGCGCTAACCATTCAAGGCACTTCTCAAAAAATGTTTGATATATCGAAAAATCTTTCTTTTGACGATGCTCAAGAAAGTTGGTTTTTTTCTCTTTAAAATCTTCCGGTTCCCATCCTGCAAACCAAAGGCGCATCCAGTTTGAACTATAAAATCTTGTAGATGCAGCAAATGGAGGTGAAGTGATAATAGCATTCACTTTTTCCGATAAGTGCAGATCTTCAAAAGAATGATTATGGGCTTCCCCATCTATGCAAACATTGCTTTGGATTGATTCTAGAGACCGCATTACTTTTGAAGTAAGCCGACTTTTAATGTCACGATACTCAAAATCACCCTTTGGCTTGAATGGCGTTACTGGGTGAGATGTTCTTGATAAAGCATAAGGTCTATTGCCATGCAAAATATGTAGCATGCTGGAAAATACCAAAGCTTTTTCCGAAGAAATATTTGAATGATTTTTTAAATAAGCCCTAGCCGCCAGAACTTCCTTATATGTGTCGTCCTCAAAATACTCTGGCACCTTGCCATTAAACCCAAAGTCACTGTAAAGCTCTATTGCAAAAGATTCTTTTTGATCATCAATAAACTTATTCAAAGATTCCAGCTCCTCAAATACTTTTTTTGGATCTGGTTTAGCAACTTTTGCCGAGCTTAATATATATCCTAACTCCTGAATATCATTGGCAATAGCCTGTCTTTGGCAAAGCAATGCCTCAAGCGGAATTGTTCCTGCACCAGATAATGGGTCAAGAATGCGCTCTTGTTTTTCTGTAAATGAATCTACTAAAAAATGCGCAATTGCAGGCTTCAATTTTCCTTGATACGAACACAATGAATGCAAACTATGGCCCCAATTTCTGGAAGCGTATTCCCCTGTTTTGTGGGGTAGTTCTTGAGCAAATTTCTCTGCCTTTGATGCAAAGTGGTCTTCATCAGATCGGCATATATAGAAACTATTCTTTACGTTGTTTTTCTCAAAAAGAAGTAGTGACTGCTTCAGTTTAGCACCATCTTTGGATGTCCTCACACGGACCAATTCTTCTTCTGCAAAATTAAAGCCGACTTGATTTGCAATATGAACAATGAATTTATCTGTTGGAACATGAACACCTGCAAATCTTGAGTCTCCAATGTCTATTACAAGATTACCTCCATCTTTTAGTGCGCAGTATGCTTTTTTCAGCCATCGTTCAGTATCTGCGCAATAACGTCTTACTAGTTCTGGAATTCTCCTGTCGTAGGCCTTCTCATCAAGTTGTGTGGCAACCTCCTCGACACATTCATACTGGGTTAGAGCCCTGCCATTCTTAGAAACATTATTTATTCCTGCGGTCATAGCTTCTCTAGTAAAGAACCCTAAATCTTTCTCAGAACGAATAAAGCCAGTCAGCCAGAGCTCAATTTTTGTATTCCTAAAATAATTGGTGCCATTGAGATATGGTGGTGATGTCAGCACCATGTCGACTGCGGAATGGAAGTGCTGGGTTTCTGATAAGCATGAATTGTCATGCAGAAATACATTCTCTAAGTTTGAAAACTCAGGACTTATATCACTTAGAATATGGCTTATTTTTTCTTTAAAAGATTCATAGACACTGAAGTCCTCAGGCAACTTCTCAGAATCTCGTCTGTATCTTAAATCTGCAGCTCTTTTCAGTTCCGAGGATTGTACTGCAATTGATCCTAACGCCAGTTTGGCATAACTTTTAAAGCCTTCATCGGCATCATCTAGTTTGGATATTGCATTCTTTAATGACAGCACCTCTGCAAGCCGTTGCTTAGAAAAATATGGACGACCAGAAAAGGCTTCCGCGATTATAGCTTCTGCCTCCTCACTAGTTGGTTGATTGCAAACAGCATAGTCCAACAGTTGATTTAAATATTTTTCTAGCTGGTCTAATCTTTTGGACACCTCTTTAAGATTGTTGGTTTTGCATTCAATAACCAATCTCATAAAGGGATTGATTTCGCTGTAATATCCCTGCATCCCATTCATAGCAGCAACCGTCATTGTTGTTCCGGTTCCTGCAAATGGATCATAGATAGAAGCTGCGTCATTACCCCACTTACTAATTAAGCTCTCTACAAATGTTGATGAGTAGCCTTCCAAGTATGGATACCATCTATGAATAGATTCGGTTCGATTAGGAGAAAATGTCCCGTGTCTCCCAAGGGGTTTAGAGTTATCTCCATTAAATAAATTTAGTTGTGATTCTGCTGGAGATGGCAGGTGGGATAACTTATCTTCATAGTGGGTCTTAACAAGCTCTAAAGCCAATGATGATATAGGTTTATGATTTTGTACGGCATTCTTTTCTAAATCAGAATAATTGTGCTTTATTATTTTCCTTAAATCAGCGCTTCCTAATTTATGAAACCACCCATCAAAATTTTCATCTTTTTCTACTAAATTGATTCTCAATCTTTCGATTTTACCAGTTCCTGATTCATGCTTAGGAAAGCTAACTGTTTTATACATAATTCCCCGCCAGAAGGTTTTTTACCATTTTGAATGTAAGTTACCATACTGATCTGCGAATTCAATAATAAGATCGGATTACATACAAAAAAATCCCGGCCTGAAGCTGCCGGGAATTATTTTTCCTCTTTCGGTCAGCGAAAGCTCAAGCCGACCTAGTGGGCTGTGAACGGGTTCGCCGTCATTCCCACCACCGCACTCGCTCCATGTTCGGAGCGCATCCCCGAACGGCTTCTCCTGCGGTCCCGGCGCTTATGGGTCCCGGTCCCCGTTAAATGTGATTCCAGCGTCCAGCCCGCTCACACATTCCTGCTTCAGCTACGCCGCCTTGCCACCATCCAGCGACGTAATCTCGGTGATCTTTTGAAACTCAGAGAGCATTTCCGGATGATGCTGAGCGAGGTAACGCACGACACGCGCATTACCGAGAAGCGAGCCAAGATAACCCTTGGCAAGCGTTAGGTTCAGCACATCCGTTCCATAGTTTTCTTCGATCAATCTGTATTCACGCTGGAGGCTGGCCATTTCGCTCTCCATGCGTGCCATCTGCTCCGCATCCAGCCCTTTAATCCGCTTTGGTTTATCCGGCTCAACCAGTTGATCTTTCGGCGTAGCCGCCAGCAATGCCTTGGCGTATGAAACGGAGTAAGTGCCGGTGTCATTCATCAAGGTGATGGCGTCAATCTGGCGATAGGCTTTCATGCGTTTGAGAATTGGGAACACGCCGTTGGCCACCATCTTGTCTTTAAGCATCTCGGATGCTTCCGGGCAAATGCCGTCCAGCAGTTTGCGCTTCATCACAATGCTTTTCACATCAAGGCAGAGCGCCTTGGCGATCTTCTCCTCCGGAACGCCACGCTCAACGGCACGCCGGATCATGCGGTGCTCCTGAATGGGGGAGATGCGATTAACGTGCTTATTATAAGTGAAGGCTTCATCATCAGAAGAAATCAGGCACACCACCTCATCGCTGCCCAGCTCCTTCAGTGCCTCTATCCGCATGTGGCCATCGAGCAGGATGAAGCGTTCCTTGGATTTCCCTTCCGGTACTACAACAGGTGGCTCGATCACGCCCACTTCACGGATGGAAGATAGGATTTGCTTGTATTTGGAGCTTTTCTGTAGCGTGTTGGCTACCACCTTAATCGGCACGATCTGGTCAATCCGCAGCGTAACCATGTCGCTATCAAAACCAATGGCGATGCCACCATCCGGTAATGTGCTGATCTGTTTGTCTTTTGTCATTTGGCCTCCAGTAATGCGGAAAGTTGCTTCGGCATGGTTGTCAGCCCCTCGGCCTTCAAAAGCGTGGTGAAGTGATCTTCCTTGTAAAGGCGGTGCAGTGCCTCGGTGATGAACAGCATTCGGCTACTGACGGCATCCGCTTTGCGCGTGAGCAGCCGCTTGCGATCCACTTCCTTCTGATAGATTTTCAGGACATCCTGTGAGGAGATGGCTCCAGCCTTGCGGCTGCGGCCACCTTTGCCAGATTGATGGCGAATCCCTTTGCCGCGCTGCTTACGGGTTTCCAGCAGGCGCTTGGCCATTTTCAGTTTGCCGCCGCGTAGTTCGTTATTCTCATAGGCTTCCTGTAACGCTTTCTGCTCGTCATTCGGTGAATTGGCGATGGTGACAGCGACACTAATAGGTATATGCCCCGCCTCAACAGCTGATAGAAGGCGTTCTTCCCCCATCTCCAACAATTCCAATATTGCCGTGGCATATTTTTCAGTCAGGCCAGTTTTCTTGGCGATTATTTTCGCATCATAACCTTTTTGCTGAAGCACCTCGATGCCATGCAGCAGATCAAGCGAGCGGTGCTGCCTGCGTGCCAGATTCTCAACAAGGCTCATGATCAGCGCTTCTTCTTCCGAAGCATCAATCACGATTGCCGGGATATGCGTTTGCCCACACGCCTGAAATGCCTCAATGCGGCCTTGGCCACAGACCAGATCATATTCCTTACCTTCACCTGCGGAGCCGGTTGGCGTCACGGTGATTGGGCGCTTTAATCCCACCTTAGTGATGTTCTCTGCCATATCGACAAAGATTTTCTGACTGCGTACACGCGGATTCAACACGTTGATCCGCTCAATGGGGATCATCTTGATTTTGGCTTTGCGGTCTTTTTGTTTCATGCGGCCTCCCTGATTGGTGTGCGTTCAGCCAGCATCAGGAAGTATTCGAGATCATCAAAACGATAGGCATCAAGCGCCAAGCCGTTGTTTTCTGACAGCCGAATCTTCGGGTTCTCAATGTCCAATGATGGCAATAGGTAATAATCCAGCGGATTTTCGTTACAGGCATCCATGCGTATGGCCACGGTGATGTCTGGCTCAAGCCCGCTATCCAGCCGTATCTTCCAACGATACGATCCGGTCGGTGTCTGCATGCAGCGACAAATGATGATGGAAACCGTCAGCTCATTGTTAAGATAGAGCAAATCTGAACCGACCTCCCGGTGAATGGATGCGCCCAGATCGCGTATCTTTCGAATCGTGTCCTCGACCGTTTCTGCAT
>PBPD01000156.1 GCA_002725445.1 Rickettsiales bacterium | reverse complement strand
CCCCGCCATTATCGCTCAAAGGTCTGAATGTGGTGGCGCAGACCGAAGGTAAATGCGACGAGGAGCCATATAAGCCCGAACAATTGTTGAAATATGGCTTGGGAAATCTACGCATCACCCATTGGCTGAAGCTGACTGATAAGCTGGTGAAAGCCGAAGATTACGTGCACAACTATCCGCATTGCTGGCGCACCGACACCCCGCTTATTTATATGGCGTTGCCGAGCTGGTATGTGGAGGTAACCAAAATTCGTGACCGCGCGGTCGAGCTGAACCAGCAGATCAACTGGATTCCTGAACATATCCGTGATGGGCAAATGGGGCATATGCTGGCCACCGCGCCTGATTGGAGTATCTCGCGTAACCGTTTCTGGGGCACGCCGATTCCTATCTGGCAGTCGGACAATCCGGATAATGACGAGCTCTATGTATTCGGCTCGATTGCCGAGCTGGAAGAATTTTTCGGCGTGGAAGTCAAAGACCTGCACCGCCCCTACATTGACGAGCTGACCAAGCCCGACCCGCTCAACCCGCATTACACACTGCGCCGTGTGCCTGATGTGTTTGATTGCTGGTTCGAGTCTGGCTCGATGCCGTTTGCGCAGGTGCATTACCCATTTGAAAATAAGGAATGGTTCGAAACCCATTTCCCGGCCGATTTCATCACCGAATATGTCGGCCAGACCCGCGGCTGGTTCAACACGTTGATTATTCTGGCAACGGCGCTATTCGACCGTCCACCGTTCAAAAACTGTATTTGCCACGGGGTGGTGCTGGATGCCGAAACCGGGCTGAAATATTCCAAGCGACTGAAGAATTATAAAGACCCCAAAGAGGTGATGGACAAGTTTGGCGCGGATGCGCTGCGCTGGATGATGATGGCCTCGCCGGTGATGCGCGGCTCTGATTTGTCGGTCGATCCGGAAGGCAAATTCATTCGCGATGTGGTGCGCCTGCATATCAAACCGGTGTGGAACGCCTATAATTTCTTCACGCTCTATGCCAATGCGGATGGGGTGAAGGCACGCTTGCGTGCCGATAGCGAACATCTGATGGATCGCTATATTCTGGCGAAATGCCGCGAAGCGATTGCCACGGCCAGAGCCGCCTTTGATGGATATGACACGCCGAGCGCGTGTAAGGCGATTTCGGAATTTTTCGAGGTGCTGAATAACTGGTATATCCGCCGCAATAAAGACCGTTTCTGGAACGAGTCGGGTGATGACACCGATCAGGACGCGTATGACACGCTCTACACCGTGCTGCACGCGATGGCGCGTGTGGCCGCACCGCTCTTGCCACTGACCACCGAAGCGATCTATCGCGGGTTGAGCGAGGAAGAAAGCGTACATTTGGCGGACTTCCCGCAAGAGGATCACTTTCCGCAGGCAGAAGAACTGATCGATGATATGGATCGCGTGCGTGACATTTGCAATACCGCGCTGTCGATCCGCAACGAGGTGAACCAGCGTGTGCGCCAGCCATTGCAAAGTGTGCAAATTATCACCCGCGACAGTGGTGTGACAGACCGTTGGAAGCTGCGCTATGGTTCCGCTATTGCCGATGTGATTAAAGACGAAATCAACGTGAAGGCGGTGGAAGAGGGCAGTCAGGGACTGGATGAGATGGCCGAACATAGCCTGAAACTCAACTTCCCGGTCATTGGCAAGCGTTTGCCACAAAAAGTGAAGCAGATTATCCCGGCATCGAAAAAGGGCGAATGGGAGATGCAGGGCGACGCATTGCATATTGCAGGCGAGGTTTTGCAACCGGAGGAATTCGAGCTGAAGCTGGAGCCGAAGCAAGGGGTGGAAGGTGCAGCCGCACTTTCGACCAATGATGCGCTCGTGGTGCTAGACCTGAATATAACGCCAGAACTGGCAGCTGAAGGGCTTGCGCGCGACCTTGTGCGCATGATTCAGCAGGCACGTAAAGACGCGGGGCTGGACATTTCGGATAGAATTGCTTTACGTTTGCAAGTGCCCGATAATGTGGTCGGAGCCGTGACGGGCTTTGCTGATTACATTTCAGAGCAGACGCTGGCTACGTCGCTCGAGCAGGGCACAACAGAAGGAGCTGCTTTTACGTTTGAGAACAATCTGGAGGGTTCGCCTATCGTAATCGGGGTTTCCAAAGCAGCCTAATATAAGGCGTAAGAATAATAATAAAACGGGACGATGAATGACAAAAGCAGCAAGAGTAGGCGTGATCGGCGCCGGGGGATGGGGCACGGCCTTAGGCATTGTCGCCAACCGCGCAGGCAGCGATGTGACGTTGTGGACACGCAACGAGCATGTGATTGACAGTATTTCCAAGCGGCGCGTGAACGAGCCGTATCTGCCCGATGTTTTTATTGATCCGAGCATTCAGATTACCAGTGAACTCAACGAAGTCTGCCAACATGACTATGTGATTCTGGCGGTGCCATCGCAATATTTGCGCGCGCTGTGCATTTCCATTTCCGATATGCTGGCCTCTAATGTGCCGTTGGTGATTGCCACCAAAGGGATAGAGCGGGGTAGCCTGATGATGATGAGCGAAGTTGTGCGCGCCATTTTGCCGCATAATCCGATTGCGATTTTATCGGGTCCTAACTTCGCCAAAGAGGTGGCGACTGGCATGCCAAGTGCTACCACTATTGCCTGTACGGACCAGATTTTGGGCGAAAAGCTGATCTATAGTATGGGCGGCAAGTTCTTTCGTCCTTATTACAGCAACGACGTGATGGGCGCACAGGTGGGCGGCGCGATCAAAAACGTGATTGCGATTGCCAGCGGCATTTGCATTGGCCGGGGCTTGGGCGAAAATGCCCGCGCCGCATTGGTGACACGCGGCATGGCCGAAATGAGCCGCCTGGCAGACATTAAAGGTGGACGCTCAGAAACATTGATGGGCTTGTGCGGCATGGGCGATCTGATACTTTCTTGCGCCAGCCAGAAATCACGTAATATGGCGCTGGGCTATGCAATCGGGCAGGGCAACAAGCCCGATGAAGTGGTGCCAAGCAACAAGCATGGCCTGACCGAAGGGGTGATGACAGCCGAATCGGTCTATCAGATATCGCAGAAGCTGGGCGTGAACATGCCAATCGCGCGTGTGGTGCATCAGGTGCTACATAACGAGATCGATATTGATTCGGGTATAGAATTATTACTTGAACGGCCGTTCGCCCCCGAATAAGGTGTTGATTAAAAAGAATTTCGTTTTTCTTTTTGTCGTTAATTGTCATAAAAATGTCATCCTATCGCCAGAGAAGCTTGCTATACTTGATAGTAAGGAAATTTAACTAGGCGACGTTTACGCAAACAAATTATGGCAGACCCATACGTTACAGATAACAGTGTTGCAGACCCAGGTTGGGCGCCCAAGCTGTCACGTACCCTCAAAGGGTTCGGGCACTGGTTGGGCTTTATCCCGGGCGTTGACTCTGCCGGTGTAATTGGCGGTACAGCTGTAGAAGTGATGGATTCGGCTGCACATGGTGAGATGGGTCGCGCTGGCAAACAAGCGGTTGCTGGTGCAGCAAACGCCGTTGTGAGTATCGGTAAGCCGATCTGGTGGGTAGGCGATGTTGGTGTTCGTCTGGTATCGGGCCGTTTTGTTGGTGATCACGCCGAGCAATTGACCGCCACTGCTATGGATGCAGGTGGTAATGTGATTAAGGCACCGTTTGGCAACAACCCGCAAGTAACTGCCGCAGTACCCGCTGCCGTTGCAGTGCCGGCGCTGGGCCAACAACAGGTGCAAGGACAAATGCCTCAGAATTACTGGCAGCAACGTGCTGCTGAAGAACGTGGTCTGACAGTAGACCAAATGCAGGCGATGAACCGCGCGGATATGGCGGAGCATCGTGCAGAATTGGCTTCGGCCTTGGATCAACAACGGTAAGTAAACATTTAGATAAGACTGTAGGAGCAGTAAAATGTTAATCGGTAATCCCAACACTCAACCCGCGATGGCAAAGCCGGAATTGTTGCAGGATAAATATTTCGAAATCACCGATCTGTACGATCTGGCAGATGAGTTGCTGGACACGGTGGAAAGTGAATTCGTGGTGAATCCTGAGCAACAATTGGAGATTGTTGAGCCTTTGGTAGAGCAAATTGGTGATGCGGCTGACGTGCTGAGCGAAGAGTTCATTACTATCGCTGAGGGCAAACATACCGGCTCCAAAAGCAAGATCGAAGGTGCGTTGCGTAAAATTTATGTGGCGATTGACGATTATAAAGAACGTGCATCGAAGTTCAGCAGCAATGCAACCGATGCAATCCGCAATATCGCAGACCCGATTGTGAAAAAGATTAAACGCCAGATGGAATCCATCGTGGCGAACTTTATGGAAATGATCAGCCTGTCGCTGGATCGTATTATGCATAAAGCGCAAGTAGAAGAACTGAAGCAGCGCCAGCAACATATTGCTAACATGCTGAGCCAGCTGGGGCAGTCAACTTAAGCAAAACCTAATATTTTGTAGAAGAAAAAAGGGCGCCTTGAAGGCGCCCTTTTTGTATCTGATGCGTCGAGCAGGCTAGACGCTGTAATACATTTGGAATTCGATAGGCGATGGGGTGGTTTCCCATTTTTCTACTTCTTCCAGTTTCAATGCAATATAGCCATCGATCTGATCATCGTTGAATACGTCGCCCTTCTTCAGGAAGTCGCGATCCGCATCCAGTGCATCCAACGACTCACGCAGTGATGCGCTGATGGTTGGAATGTCTTTCAGCTCTTCTGGCGGCAGATCATACAGGTTTTTGTCCATCGCATCACCTGGGTGGATCTTGTTCTCGATACCGTCCAGACCTGCCATCAACAGGGCTGCGAAGGTGTAATATGGGTTGCCGGCAGAATCAGGGAAGCGTGTTTCGATACGCTTGCCTTTAGGGCTTGCCACATACGGAATACGGATCGACGCCGAACGGTTACGCGACGAATATGCCAGCAGGGTAGGCGCTTCATAGCCCGGTACCAGACGTTTGTAACTGTTGGTGCTGGCGTTACTGAATGCATTGATTGCCTTAGCGTGCTTGATGATACCGCCGATGTAATACAGGCAGGT
>PBPD01000155.1 GCA_002725445.1 Rickettsiales bacterium | reverse complement strand
GCCTGCAAGCCTTGTGCGGCGTTGGCCAGCATGTCGCCCAGCGTGTCCCATTTATCGTCATGCTGCAGTTTAGCGATCTCGGCAAAATCAAACGAGTGCAATAGCAGTTTGGCCGAATGCAGGCCGCCCAGTTCGGCGCGGGCTTCCTGATTGAGAATGCGGTAATATTCGCGGGTTGATTCCCAGCTCATACCGCCGAGTAGTCCTAGAGTGCGCATGATTATATTCCTGTGCTTGGTGTGTTGTACGTATTATTTAATGCAGATTGCTAAACGAGGATTATTAAACGAGGATTTTTTGGGCGATGGCGTCCAGCCGTGCGCTGATATCGTCGACGCTGGCGGCCATGGCTTGTTCGGTCTCTTGCAGTTGGGCGTTGGCAATGGCAGCGCCGTCGCCTGATTCCAGCCGTGCGAGCTGCTGGTTGAGCCCATTAATCTCGGCGCGCAAATCGTGCAGTTCGTCGGCCTGCATCACCAGTGCCAGCACAAACAGCATATCTTGTGGCACACGGTTGCCCATTTGCTGTGCGAGCTTGCGCAAACGGTCATCAATTTGCTGCGCCAGCTTGTGCAAATGCGCTTCCTGCCCGTCGTCGCAGGTCATCTGATATTCGCGATTCGCAATCGTAATGGTGGTGGTGCTCATGCTCAGCCCTCCGCGATCAGATCAAGTTGTTTGATCGTGGAGTCTAGCTTTTCGGTGGCTTTGTCGGTCACCTGCTTGAGCTGGATATGCTCGTCCTGCAGCTGTTGCAGCTGGTTGGACAGGCGGATATTTTCTTCGCGCAGCGCTTCGTTTTCCTGCGTGAAATTGTCGCATTCGGCTTCCAGAATGCTCACACGTTCGGCATAGTCGCGGGTGGCTTCTTCCACCAGTGCGTCTGCATCGGCGGTGGCAGGCTGAGCAGCGCCATGCGCCAGTTTTTGTTCGACCGCCTTATCCAGCGTGTCCAGCGATTGGTGCAGCCGTTGCATGGCAGTTGCCAGCGTAGAAGAGGTGTCGTTGGTCATCCGAGCGCCTTTTTGTTGGTTGTCGTAAAGCGGGTGTCGTGTTGAAAAAAAACGGCTAAATCGTTGTTAGCCTGTGCGATAATAGCAGTGCAAACCCGCAAGGCAAGAGTGAAGTGCGCGCGGATGAAAATTGCAGTTTTCATCTTGATCTTTGCTGTTATGCTATGCCCGATTTCTGCTAACCAACCATTCGGAATGCTTGACCTATGACCGCTGCTACTGCACCAACCACCGACTCCCATGTTTCACATCAGGATATGGCCAATGCCATTCGCGCCCTTGCAATGGATGCGGTGGAAAAAGCGGCCTCGGGGCATCCGGGCATGCCAATGGGTATGGCCGATGTGGCGACGGTATTGTTTCGTGACATTCTGAAATATGACCCCAAACATCCCAACTGGCCAGACCGCGACCGCTTTGTGTTGTCGGCGGGGCACGGCTCGATGCTGCAATATGCATTGCTGTATCTGACCGGGTATGAGGATATGACGCTTGATGAGATCAAGAATTTCCGTCAGTGGGGCGCTAAAACCGCAGGCCACCCGGAGTTTGGCCATGCAAGTGGTATCGAAACCACCACCGGCCCGCTGGGGCAGGGGCTGGCCAATGCGGTGGGCATGGCGCTGGCAGAGCGTTTGCTAAATGCGGAATATGGTAATGCGCTGGTGGATCATCATACATTTGTGATTGCCGGCGATGGCTGCCTGATGGAAGGGATTAGTCAGGAAGCGATTTCGATGGCGGGGCATTGGCAGCTGGATAAGCTGATTGTGCTGTTTGATGATAATGGCATCTCGATTGACGGGCCGACCAGCCTGGCGGTCAGCGAAGATACGATTAAGCGCTTCGAGTCCTGCGGCTGGCACACCCAGAGTGTAGACGGGCATGATCCGGTGGCGATTGCGTCGGCTATTTATAATGCCAAAGCAAGCGATAAGCCGAGCATGATTGCCTGCAAAACCGAAATCGGCAAAGGTGCGCCTACCAAGGCGGGTAAATCCTCGAGCCATGGTGCGCCGCTTGGTGCGGATGAAATTAAGGGCGCGCGTGAGCGTCTGGGCTGGGGGCATGGCGATTTTGAGATTCCGTCGGACGTGCTGGATGCATGGCGTGCCGCTGGCGCGCAAGGCGGCAAGGCCTTTGCGGAGTGGAGTGAGCGTCTGGATGCGGATGCGCAGGGTGATGCGTTTGCGCGTCGCGTCAGCGGCGAGCTGCCCGATGGTTGGATGAATGCCATTAACACGCTGAAAAAGCAGCTGGCGGAAAATGCACCTAAGGAAGCGACACGTAAATCCTCGCAAAATGTGCTGGATGCACTGACCCCGCATATTCCGGCGATGATTGGTGGTTCGGCGGATCTGACCGGATCGAACAACACCAAAGCGCAAGGCCAAGAGCCTGTGGCGGCACCGGATTATAAAGGCCATTACATCTATTATGGTGTGCGCGAGCACGGTATGGCCGCGGCCATGAACGGGCTGGCATTGCATGGCGGGTTTGTACCGTATGGCGGCACGTTTTTGGTGTTTACCGATTATTGCCGTCCGTCGATTCGCCTGTCGGCATTGATGCAGCAGCGCGTGATTTATGTGATGACGCATGATTCGATTGGGCTGGGCGAAGACGGGCCAACCCACCAGCCGGTGGAGCATGTGGCCAGCCTGCGAGCGATGCCGAATGTGCAGATGATGCGCCCGGCCGATGCCACCGAAACCGCGGAATGCTGGGCATTGGCGGTGGGCAGCGACAAAGCGCCGAGCGTGCTGGCACTCAGCCGTCAGGGATTGCCGCATTTGCGCAATAGCTACACGGAAGAAAATCTCTGTGCTTATGGTGCGTATACGTTGGCGGAGGCTTCGGATGATAACCCGCAAGCGGTGCTGATGGGCACAGGTTCGGAGTTGCATTTATGCGTGGAAGCCGCCGAAAAGCTGCGCGAACAAGGAGTGGCCGTGCGCGTGGTGTCGATGCCATGCTGGGAGCTGTTTGAGCAGCAGCCGCAAAGCTACCGCGACGAAGTGCTGCCAAAAGACGCTGTGAAAGTGGCGTGCGAGGCAGGCATTGGCTTTGGCTGGGAGCGCTATATCGGCGAGAATGGTGCCTTTGTCGGCATGCAGGGTTTTGGTGCGTCGGCACCGGCGGGCGAGCTGTATAAACAGTTCGGTATCACCTCGGATGCGATCATTCAGGCGGTTAAAACGCGTCTGGCTTAGCGTCTTTACCTTTTGCTAACGAATTGCTGCTATTACTGGCTGTGTATGCACGGACAGGAGAGTAGTAATGACAGAGGCCATGCAAGGGTCTGAAACACAGACGTCTGAGACACAGGCAGCGGAGCCAGAGAAAGGCGTGTGGGCACAGCGCATGGAGCGCGCTAATGTAGGCCGCCAAGCCCCCCGAATGACCATACCCGCTGACTTGGTGCGGTTTCAGCGCTTTATGCGTGAAACTATGGAACACACCAAAAACGGTGCATTAGAGGCATATAATAAACCAGATGAGGTGCAGAGCTATTTTACAGATGGCGCATCGATCAATGAAGGGTTGAAGGCGCTTACTGGCAAAATCCGCGATAATAAACATACCTTTTTCGATGATAAGCTGTTGAAGGCGCTGGTTAAATATAAAGTAGAATATGACGTGTTGCGGCATATTAATGCAGTGATTGGTGAGGAAAACGGAGTTGATGGGCCGCATGAAATTCCCGAAGCATTACGTGAAGGTGTATCACGCGATCATATTTCTGCATTAGGGTGGGCTTCCATGGAAGATACGATGGAGGTAATGGGGCTGACACGTGTTGAGCGTTCAAAAACTACGACAGGCATGAGGCAAGACCCCCTATACAAAGCCGCTGAAACAAACGATAATACAATAGATCCGGTGGGACGATTGTGGAACCAGGCTATCAGCACGCAAGCGTTCGAGCGCGCATGTGCACTGAGTATGATGTTTGAAGGCGTGGCCGCAGGCCGCCAAGAAGGTGTGGCGCTGCAATAGCGATTGAAGGAAAAGACGCATGGCAGATAATTTGAACATTGAAGGTGAAGAGCAGATAACAGCGTTTCGCAATGATTTGCGGATGCAGCTGAACACGATTCAGCGCAGTATATTGCCAGACGCAGGGATCAGTCACGATCAGCTGATCAGCGATGACTCGCGCAGTGTGTTTATTGCCGGGCTGGCACAAAAAATTGCGCATGCAGGCACGCCTAACATAGAAGATAATCAATTGTTCGGTGCATTGGTGCGCTACGATATTCTGGACAAAGTGACCAACCGTGTGTCGAATTTGCTCGGCGATTTTGGCGGTGACGAAAAAGTACATGTGTTGTATCCGCAAGCGGCGAAAAGCCTGAGCAAGGATCTGGTGTTGCAGCATTATGATAATGCAGCACAGCAGATTGATTCGCATGTGCGGGGCTTTTGCGAGGGCGCACCACGCGATCCGCTGGAAGCGTTGCAAGCCAGTGTGGCACAACAGCGCGGGGCAGTGGAAACCACCTTTGCGCGCTATACAGGCCATCAGGTAGGCTAACGGCTGCTGCATTATCGCACCTGAATTTGCTGGACAGATTTTGCCGCGCTCAGTATAACGCGCGCCATGGCTATCAACATCGGAATTAACGGCTTAGGCCGCATCGGACGCTGCGTAATCCGCGCGGTGGTCGAACAAGGATATGACGACATTAACATCGTGGCGGTCAATGGCCCTGCGGCAACGGATGCGCATGTGCACCTGCTGAAATACGACTCGGTGCATGGCCGTTTCAATCACGATATTTCCTTTGATGGTGATGTGATTACGATTGGACGCCACACCATTCAGGTGACCCACACGCGCGATCCCAAAGAGATTGATTGGAAGGCGCTGGGTGTGGATGTGGTGCTGGAATGTACCGGCAAATTCACCACCAAAGAGGCCTGTCAGGTGCATCTGGAACAGGGCGCGAAGAAAGTGCTGATTTCCGCTCCCGCCAAAGATGACTGCCCAACCATTGTATATGGTGTGAATAACGACGCGCTGGAAGACTGGCACGATGTGGTGTCGATCGGTTCGTGCACTACCAACTGCTTAGCACCAGTGGCCAAAGCATTGAACGATGCGTTTGGGATCGAGTCGGGCTTTATGACCACGATTCATGCCTACACGGGTGATCAGAATATCGTGGATGGCAGCCATAAAGACATGCGCCGCGCACGTGCTGCCGGCCTGTCGATGGTGCCAACCAGCACGGGCGCTGCAAAGGCAATTGGTCTGGTGCTGCCAGAACTGCAGGGCAAGCTGCATGGTTCGGCGATTCGTGTGCCAACGCCTAATGTGTCGCTGGTGGATCTGACATTTACTTCGGGCAAACCGGCGATGCCAAGCACCGTCAATGATGTGCTGAAGAATGCGGCAAGCGGTGCAATGCAAGGCGTGCTGGATGTGAGCGAAGAGCCGCTGGTATCGATTGATTTCACGCATAATTCCGCCAGCTCGATTGCCGATCTGTCTGCTACCCACGTGATCAATGATCACATGGTGCATGTGGCGGCATGGTACGACAATGAGTGGGGCTTTAGCTGTCGCATGCTGGATATGACGCGCCTGATTAGCCAATATTACTAGGTTTCTGCCTATTTTTTAGCGGGTTGTCATAGATTCTTAACGATTCTGCGCCATACTAACCTGAAAGACAGGATAGTATGACCGACACTGCATCACAGTCCAAGCCGCGTTTGCTTATCGTGTATGACACGTATGAGCTGCCTAATGTGCGGAAATTCAAGCGCGAAGAAGCCAAGGGCGTGCGCGATGCCTTGCGCGCGGAAGGCTATGAGGCCAAGGCCATCAATATCGACGATTTGCAGCTGCGGGATGATGGGAGTATTACCTGCAAAGGACGCGCGTTTGACGTGTCGCATTATGATGGGGTGTGGTGGCGTACGGCCAACCGTGTGGATCGCTCTGGCATACCGCATCGCAAACCCGACAACCGCCCACTGGCCGAAGCAATTGAAGCGCAGGTGTCACCCTTCACGCCGTTTAGCCGCATGGTGGAGGCTGACTCGAAAGTGCTGAGTCAGGCAGTGTTTGAGCAACATGACTTGCCAACACCACCCACCGTCGCATTGCACGAAAACCAGTCAGAACAGGAAGCCGAGCAGCAACTGGATGCATTCTTGGATAGGCTGCCGCCGGGGCCAATTGTGATTAAGCGCGATAGAGGGCAGGGTGGCTATGGCCGTAAAATGGTGGCCAGTAAAGAAGAGGCCAGAAAAGTGGCGCTGAAATGGCGCAAAACCGCACCGGAAAATAATGGTGTGGGCGTGGTGGTGCAGCAAATGATTACTGGCCCTTTGGCGCGGGTGGAGGTCGCTGTCAGTGATGATGAGGCGCAAATAGTCTCCGCGAAAGATCAGTATCAGCACGATAGCGCGCAAGGCGATTTAGCGTTGCAAGTGGCCAAAGCATTTGGCCCCGGTGTGTGGGGTGTGGATATGATGGGGATTCTGCCGCGTGTGTTGGAAGCAAATCCGCTGTCATCGATGTCGGAATTTGAAATGCGACAAAACCCACAGGACAATCTATATTCCGCAACGGCGAAAGTGTTTGCCGATACGATTGCCAGCCGCATGCAGAAAGGGCGCCCTGAAGGGGTGCTGGAAACCGCCGCCCATTGTGGCACGGTGCATGCCGAACGAGCGTGCGAGCGCGTATAGCAAAAGCAGATATGATTGTGTAAAAAGCCGTTTTAAGCATTGCAACATCGCGCGCAGTCACTATAACCAAAGCCATGCAATTACCGACCCTTGACGATATAGATGTGAACGGCAAGACCGTGCTGGTGCGGTTGGATCTGAATGTGCCTATGCAGGCAGGCCGTGTGTTGGATGACACGCGTCTGGTGCGGGCTATTCCGACGCTGCAATATTTGATCGAACGCCATGCGAAGGTGATTATCCTGTCGCATATGGGGCGGCCAAAGGGCAAGGTGGATCTGTCGCACTCGCTGGCGCCTTTGGTTGATGCCTTGTCGGAAGCGCTGTGGGATCGCCCGGTTGGGTTCGCACCCGACTGCATAGGCAGTTCGGCCCGGCTGGCGGTGGAGAATGCATCGCCCGGCGATATTATTCTGATGGAAAATCTGCGCTTTCACCCACAGGAAGAGGCCAACGATGCCGAGTTCGGCGCGCAGCTGGCAAGTCTGGGTGATGTGTTTGTGAATGATGCGTTCTCCTGTTCGCACCGTGCGCATGCCTCGATTGTCGGCATCAACGCTCATCTGCCAAGTGCTGCGGGGCGGCTGATGCAGGAAGAGGTGGAAACACTCGACAAAACCTTCTCCGCGCCTGAGCGCCCGCTAACTGCGGTGGTGGGAGGCGCGAAAGTGTCGACCAAGCTGGAGCTGCTGGAGAATCTGGTGGCCAAGGTGGACAAGCTGATTATTGGTGGCGCGATGGCCAACACCTTCCTGTTTGCACAAGGCTATAGTGTGGGGCATTCGCTGTGCGAAAAAGACATGAAAGATACCGCGCTGGCGATTCTGAACAATGCCGACAAACATAAGTGCGAATTGTTGCTGCCAAGTGATGTGGTGGTGTCGAGCGCGTTTGCCGCGCATGCACCCAGCCGCATTTGTGCCATAGATGCCGTGCCTGAGCATGGCATGATTCTGGATATCGGGCCGGAGAGTGTGGTGAAGCTGAGCGGCGAGATTGCCCAAAGCAGAACCGTGGTGTGGAACGGGCCGGTGGGTGCCTTTGAAGTGGCGCCGTTTGACAATGCGACCGTGCATTTAGCGCGTATGGTGGCTGGTTTAAGCACCAGCGGAAAAGTGCATTCGGTGGCCGGCGGAGGCGACACTGTGGCCGCGCTCAGCCATGCGGGACTCAGCAAACAATTCAGCTATTTGTCAACGGCAGGTGGTGCGTTTTTGGAATGGCTGGAAGGAAAAGAGCTGCCCGGCGTGGCAGCATTGTTGAATAAGGACAATGCGGCTCGCCTGACGGCAGCAGGATAGTGGTAGGGTTAGGATAACGTTGTTTATCGGCTGATGGTCACGTCGACCTCATCACCCGGGTTCACATTAAATACACCGCTACAGACGGCGTCGGCGTCCAGCTGCTCGATGCCTTGCGGGAAGGCCTGTTGCAGACTGTCGCTGAGTAGCTGATTCAGATGCACAGGGTTCACACCCGCAGCGGCCATTTCATTGACCACGTGCGGTGGCAGGCTGATATCGCCGTTATAGATAGCGTTCAGCATGGTGCCGTTATAGGCGTTCTCCATGTAGGTATTCGCCGTATCGAGACGTTGGTCGATGGCGGCGCGGCCAATGTCATTGCCACACGCAATGCGTCCCATGTCGCGCATCATATCCAGTGTTTCATCATGATTGGCGTGTTCGTTCATTCGCTCACCTGCAAATTCGCTCAACTCCTGAGCAGAAAGGCGCCCGTCCTGATTGCCGTCGAGTTGGGCTGATAGGCCTCCAGCTAATTGTTCGCTAAGCTCTGCGCGTTGTGTTTCGCTCATATGGGTGAGGTCAAGCTGCGATAGTGCATTTGTGATCTGTTCGGCTACGCGTTCAATCGTATCTGTGGTGTTTTCGGTTGGCTCGCTCATGGTCTTACTCCCTTGTCATTGTTGCTATGTATGTTTTTTTGTTGTTATGAGAGTATTTTACACGAAATAGATACAATTTTAGTTATATTAAGATGACAACTTACTTAACGGCTTGGCGCGACGTTAACCTTTTGTTAATAATTAGGCGATGAATCCGATACTTCTACATAATGCAGAGCAATTGCAACAGGCATGTGATGCAGCCGAGGAGGCCAATGTGCCGCTGATTGCCTTCACGCCTGAAAATGCGGCGGGCTATATGGGGGCGGGCTATGTGCGCGCGATGATGGAGCAGGTGACAGCCACATCGGCCTATACGTTATGGGCGGATTGCGGCGACAACCCTGCCACCTGCATGCAAGCTTTGCAGGCGGGCTTGCGCCATTTGGTCAGCCACACACATGGCGAGGTATTTGTAAAACTGAGCGATATGGCCAGCCAGCATAATGCGGTGCTGCGCAATGATCGCCCCGCACAGGCACTGGACATGCGTAGCGCCGATGTGGCGGCATTGCACGCGTGGTTGCGCCAAGCATGTGCATAACTCGCATGCCGCACCTTGCCATCTGTAAGAGAATGTTTTAATAAAGGGCGCATTCATCGCGCGCGAGTGGCGCGCAGCAGCAAAAGCACGAGAACATCAGAGAACATCATAAGGAGCATAGCATGCGCGTCAGCCAAAAAGTGAAGAAGATCCTCAGCTGGTACGAAAGTGACAATCCGGGCACCAAGGCCAATCTGGCACGGATGCTGATGCATGGTAAGCTTGGCGGTTCGGGCAAAATGGTGATTCTGCCAGTGGATCAGGGCTTCGAGCATGGGCCAGCCCGTAGTTTTGCTCCCAATCCCGATGCGTATGACCCGCATTACCATTTTCAGCTGGCGATTGATGCAGGTTTGAACGCCTATGCAGCGCCGCTGGGCATGTTGGAAGCAGGTGCGGATAGTTTCGCAGGTGCGATTCCGCTGATTCTGAAAGTAAACAGCGCTAATTCGCTGGTGACCCATAAAGATGGGCCAAATCAGGCCATCACCGGCAGTGTGCAGGATGCGTTGCGTCTGGGCTGTGCCGCGATTGGTTTTACTATTTATCCTGGCTCGGACAAATGTTTCGACATGATGGAAGAAATCCGCGCCATGGCAGAAGAGGCCAAAGCCCACGGTCTGGCCGTGGTGGTGTGGAGCTATCCGCGTGGCGGCACGCTGAGCAAAGAAGGTGAGACCGCACTGGATGTGTGTGCCTATGCCGCGCATATGGCCGCATTGCTGGGCGCGCATGTGATTAAGGTGAAGCCACCAAGCGCTCATCTGGAACAGCCAGAAGCCAAGAAAGTGTATGAAGCACAGGGTATCAAGCTGGATACGATGGCGGATCGTATCGCCCATGTGAAGCAGACCTGTTTTAATGGTCGCCGTATTGTGATTTTCTCGGGCGGTGGCGCGAAGTCGGAAGCGGATCTGTTCGACGAGATCAAAGGCATTGCACAAGGGGGGGGCGATGGTTCGATCATTGGCCGCAACACCTTCCAGCGTCCGCGTGAAG
>PBPD01000154.1 GCA_002725445.1 Rickettsiales bacterium | reverse complement strand
GCCATCTCGCCAAACAGTTCGCCAGACTCAAGCACGGCCAGCTGAATATCGCCGTGGGCTGCGTGCTTAAGAATCTCAACGCTGCCTGAGCGGATGATATAGGCGGCATCGCCCATCTCACCTTCGCGGAAAATAATCTCTTTTGGAGCTACATGCTTTGTGTTCATGGCTATTGTTTTACTCTACCGTAACCGATTTCGCAAGATTCCTTGGCTGGTCAACATCAGTACCTTTGATAACCGCGGTATGGTAGGCCAATAACTGTACCGGAATGGCATATAATATAGGGCTCACAAAGGCATGCACGCGTGGCATGGCAATACACGCATCAACCACATTACCAAGCTCTTTAATGCCATCCTTGTCGCTGAAGACCACAATTTTAGCATCGCGCGCCGCCGCCTCCTGAATGTTGGATGCGGTTTTTTCAAACCATTTATCGCTTGGAGCAATGGCAATAACAGGCACGGCATCGTCCAGCAGGGCGATAGGGCCGTGCTTCATTTCGCCCGCAGCATAGGCTTCCGCGTGAATGTACGAGATCTCTTTCATCTTAAGCGCGGCTTCATACGCAATCGCATAGGACGTACCGCGACCAATATAGAGCATATCATGCGCATGGCTGATATCTTGCGCGAGCGCTGCTATTGCATCGTCGTGATGCAGCACTTCCGACACTCGGGCGGGCACTTCTGCCAGCGCGTGCGCCAACTTGCCTATTTCCTCTACCTCTAACGCGCCACGCGCTTTTGCCAGCGCCAGTGTAAAACAGGCGAGGGTAGTGAGTTGCGTTGTAAAGGCTTTGGTAGACGCCACACCAATCTCAGGGCCTGCATAGGTTTGAAGGACAGCCTGCGCTTCATTCGCCATAGAGCTTTCGGCCACATTAACAACCGCCAGCGTGTGTTGCCCACGTTCAGCGGCAAAACGCATTGCGGCCAATGTGTCTGCTGTTTCGCCCGATTGCGATATACCAATCGTCAAGCCGCCGCGCTCCATCACCGGTTCGCGGTAACGAAACTCTGAGGCGATATCAATATCAACATGCACTTTGGCATAGGACTCCAACCAGTAGCGCGCTACTACCGCCGCATAATAGGAGGTGCCGCATGCAACCAGCGTAATATGGCTGATATCTTCTAATGCAAAAGGAAGGTCGGGCAGGGTGATACTGCCTTCATGGGCATTGTAAAATACGTTTAGCGTGTCCCCAATTACGGCCGGCTGCTCGTAAATTTCTTTTTGCATAAAGTGGCGGTGATTGCCCTTGCCAATGGCAGCGCCGCTCAATGCGGTTGGCTTAATATCCCGCTCGACCAGCTGGCCATCCACATCGTGAATTTCAGCGCCTTCGCGCGTCAGCACTGCCCAATCACCTTCTTCCAGATAGGTAATGTTTTTGGTAAGAGGCGCCAGAGCAACCGCATCCGAGCCGAGATACATCTCTCCATCGCCATAGCCAATGGCCAATGGCGAGCCTTGGCGCGCCGCAATCAGCATGTCGGGCGAATCGGTAAAAATAATACCTAGTGCAAACGCTCCCTCCAGCTTGCTCAGGCAAGATGCGACAGCCTCACGCGGGCTTTGCCCCTGATCCAGATAATAGGTAATCAGCACAGGAATCACCTCGGTATCGGTTTCGCTATGGAATACACAGCCTTTGGCGCTCAATTCCTCGCGAAGCTTATGAAAATTTTCGATAATCCCATTATGCACAACCGCTACTTTATCGGTTGCATGCGGGTGAGCATTGGTTTCGTTGGGCATGCCATGTGTGGCCCAACGCGTGTGACCAATGCCAGTCGTGCCAGACAAAGGGGTCTTTTGTAATTTTGTATCCAGATTGCTCAACTTACCTTCAGCACGGCAACGGGTGATGGCTGCACCGGGCGCAATGGTCGCAATGCCTGCAGAATCATATCCACGATATTCCAGTCGCTTAAGCGCATCCAGCAGCAGGGGGGAAGCGGTCTCTTTTCCGACCACGCCAATAATACCACACATGTCAGTCTATTCCTTTTTTGGCGCGCATTTTGTCGCCCCATTATACAGATTGCAAATGTTATATTTTGTAATGTTTTGCTATTACAGGCGCTTTTAAGTATTCTTTAACGCAATAATAGATAAAATGCGTTCAAAAGAACAATAGGAGGGTGTGGTGCTAGGCAAGTATACACTCATAACATGCAGCATGGCAGCTTTGCTCGCGACGGGACAATTTGCGTGGGCAGCTGAAACACAAGGCGCTGATTTCCTTCATATTTCGCTCGAAGAATTGGCAAATATGGAAGTGACCTCCGTGTCAAAAAGCTCGGAGAAAGCCTCCGAAGCCGCCGCCGCCATCTACGTTATCACACAAGAAGACATCCGCCGTTCGGGCATGCGCACCATCCCTGAACTGTTGCGGCAAGTGCCGGGCCTTCACGTCGCCAAGGCAGGCTCCAACCAGTGGGCTATCAGCTCACGCGGATTCAACGACCAGTTTGCCAACAAACTGTTGGTGCTTATGGATGGCCGAACCGTCTACACGCCTGAATTTTCAGGGGTGTGGTGGGATGTGCAGGATACGTTGCTTGCCGATATTGAGCGCATTGAGGTGATTCGCGGCCCCGGCGCCACGTTGTGGGGCTCCAACGCGGTCAACGGCGTTATCAACATCATCACCAAAGACGCATCGGATACACTGGGCTCTTACGCCGAAGCGGGAGCAGGCACATTTGACGAGTATTTTGGCGCCATCAGACATGGCGCACAGATTAGCGATAATGGCTATATGCGCGTCTATGCCAAACATGACAAGCGCGACGCATTCGACTTTGCCAATAGCGGTACCAGCGCTGACGATGCATGGGAATTCTCACGTGCCGGTTTCCGCGCCGATTGGGCGCAAAACACCAAAACCGACATCACCCTGCAAGGCGATTTATATAGCGGAAACGAAGATTCGTGGCTTTTCCGGCCCAGCCCTTCCGCACCATACACCAGCCCCGTATTAGACGATCAAAGCATAATGGGCGGTAATATGCTGGCGCGCATTAACTACGAACACAGCGCCAACTCTCTGTTTACATTGCAAAGCTACATTGATTACACCCACCGCGATATTGCCGTGGTTGAGCTGAATAACACCACATTTGATATAGAAGCGCAGCACAGCTGGCAGCCTAATGCCTATCACGACATCGTGTGGGGGGTAGGGTATCGTTTGATTGACGACAATCACAACGGCACCGCCTATCTCACACTCACACCAGAATCGCGGCCACGCAACCTTTACAGCGCATTTGTACAGGATAAAATAGCCCTGATTGAAAACGAGTGGTATCTCACCCTCGGCTCAAAATTTGAGCATAATGACTTCACTGGCTTTGAGGCGCAGCCTTCTGCGCGCATGACATTTCTGGTGGATGACAAACAAACCGTTTGGGCGGCTGTGTCCCGCGCCATTCGCACTCCAAGCCGTTCGGCCGATGATTTGCGTAATGTAGTCAGCGCATTGCCGAATACGCCATTCGGTCAAGCTGGCCTTGCCGTGCGTATTGGTAACCGCGACGTAGACAAAGTTAGCATGTATGCCTATGAACTCGGCTACCGTGTGCAGCCCGATGAAAATCTGGCTATCGACGTTACTGGCTTCTACAACCGCTATGACGACCTCGTCGCAGCCGATTTAACCACACCTTTTGCCACCAACTCTGCTACGCTTGGCAACTACGTGGAATACCCTTTCGTCTTTAATAACAGCGGTGAGGCAGATGCATTTGGTGGCGAATTAGCTGTGAATTGGCACCCAACCTCCGAGTGGATGCTGTCAGGTGCATATAGTTACATCAATGTCGATTTAACTACGCCAAGCAACACACTGCCACAATCAGCCGAAGAAACCACACCTGAGCATATGTTTAACCTACGCTCGCAAATCACGCTGCCTCATAATGTCGAGTTTGATCAATATTTATATTATAACGGTGAAATCGAGCCGCGCCCCGGCACGCTTATAGACGGTTATTGGCGTTTTGACATGCGCGTGGCATGGCAGCCAGTGAAGAATGTCGAACTAAGTGTTATTGGCCAGAACCTGCTGGATGACGGCCACCGTGAATACTCACCATTCCTTTATAACAGGCAGACAGAAGTTGGCCGTGCAGTCTACGGGAAGGTGGCATGGCACTTCTAAACCGGTTACGAAAAATAAGCTTCACTCTGTCGTGCCTGATACTGCTATCAGCCTATAGCAGCACGTCTGCGAGCGCGCCTCCTGCGCTAACCGATACGCAGGCAAAGATTGTTATTATATTCAATTTCCTAAGCAAATATGTGAGCTGGCCAGGTAATTACGCACTAAGCCAGACCAATAACGTAAGCGTCTGCAGTATAGGCCACGACGATGTCACCCAAGAAATAGGCGTGCTCAAAAATGCCTCGCGCGAAGGATTGCAAGTAGATGTACTCCGCCTGCAAACCATGAAACACGCCAAGGATTGCCACGTATTGTATGTGGCGGAATCAGAACGCCCAAATCTCAGCTATATCCTCAACACACTGCAGAACGCACCTGTGTTGACGGTTAGCACTGTAGATAATTTTATTAATAATGGTGGCATGGTTGGCTTGCTGTCTGAGATAGAGCGCAGAGGCGCATTTGAAAAAACATTTATCCGCTATGAGGTAAATGCGGCCAACGCGCATGATAAACAGCTCCGCATAAATCCAGATGCATTGGAACTGGCAACCAAGGTGGTGCGGCCATGACAATATATGCACAGAGCTCCATCAAGCGCAAACTAACCATTATTATTATGTTTATCAGCCTGTTGGCTGTGTGTGCCACTACAGGCGCCATCACCATCATCGGCTATTTCAATCTGCGCACCGATCTGGAAGATGAGCTGCGGCAAGCCGCATCATTGGTAGGTGAGCGCAATGCTACCTTGCTGGATTATGCGGATGATCCTAACATTCGTCGGCGTGCATTTATGAATTTATACAATGCATTCAGCGCTAGCAAAGAAATCGAGATGGCATGCCTGTATGGTTCTAACGGCGGATTACTGAGCATCTATACCAGCAATGACACGGTGCTGACATCGATGGCGCTGGATCCAGACAACGAAACCACGCGCGGCATTCAGCTGGAAGTGGACGCCCTTATTAGCAAACACCGCGCTAAATGCCCGCGCAGCCTGAATGGGCGCAGCTGGATGGATCAGCATTATCTGCATGTGGTGCATAATATTAACGCGACAGGCATGCTAGAAAACCCGTTTGCCGAACATAGCGCTGCACCTCATGCAGGCACACTTTACATCCGCTCAAACCTGTCACGTATTGAGAAATATCTCAGCAATCAATTGGTCACCGCTATTTTTGTAGTGATTGGCGTATTGTTGGTTTCGTACCTGCTGGCACTTAAACTGCAGCAAACCATATCGCGTCCTATTCTGGAGCTGGCCGACACAGCTCGCATGGTATCACTGCGCAAAGATTATTCGGTGCGTGCCGAACAAGACCCGAATATGGCCTATGGTCGCGAACTCAGCCTGTTAGTAGAAGCCTTCAATAACATGCTGACCGAGATTGAAGACCGCGAAAGCAAGCTGATGCGCAAAAATGTCGAGCTGGAAAAAGCGAAGGAAGCCGCCGAAAGCGCCAGTGTCGCAAAATCGCAATTCCTCGCTAATATCTCTCACGAATTGCGCACGCCTCTTAATGCCATCATTGGCTTTTCTTCCATTATTATCGATGAGCTTTTTGGTAAAATTGGCAGCAACAAGTATCAGGAGTACGCACAGGACATACACGAATCAGGCGTGCACTTACTTGAAATCATCAACGACATTCTTGACCTGTCTAAGGCAGAAGCCGGCAAGCTGACACTAAACTTAGAGCAGTTTCATCTGGAGCGTGCGATTGATAAATGCAGCAACATTCTGGCCGAACGGGCAAAACAGGGTGGGGTGGATATTATCAAAGACATCCCTGAAGACCTGCCCATGATTGTAGCTGACCGCGTACGCTTCATCCAGATAATGCTCAATCTGGTATCCAACTCGGTCAAATTCACCGAGAGCGGGGGAAGCGTCACCATTCATGCAAGCGCCGAACAGAGCCACTCCAATGTGACATATTTCACCATTCGCGTCACAGACACGGGTATCGGCATGTCGCAGGAAAATATTGAAAAAGCATTCCAAAGCTTTGGCCAGATTGACAGCGGCCTAAACCGAAAATTTGAAGGCACAGGGCTTGGCCTGCCGCTGACCAAGAAGCTGGTAGACCTACATAATGCCACGATTCACATTCACAGCGAGATGAAAAAAGGCACTACCGTAACCTTACGCTTCATCTCCGACCCGAGCTTACTTGATTAAATAAATCAAATATGGCAGGAATAGTGCTTCACATTACGCTAAGAATTATTACTATCGTAAAATTAAAAGATTAAACAGCCACGAGGACACTTTGAAACAAGTATATCTAGAAACGATTCTTTTAATCGAACGATTACACCGCCGCTTTTTGGATGTCATTAAGACCGAGTTAGATCGTCTTAACATGGCGGATATCAACAACGTGCAAACCCTCATTCTGTATAATATCGGGCAGGAACAGCTGACTGTAGGCGAATTAACCAATCGCGGCTACTATCTCGGCTCGAACGTATCGTATAATGTGAAAAAGCTGGTAGAGAACGGATATCTTGTGCAGGAAAAATCGCCGCATGATAAACGCTCCACCCGCGTAAAACTATCAGAGAAGGGCTTGAACCTTTGTGAAAAGATCGATCAGGTGTATCAATTACATCTGGATAAATTGCAATCGGACCAATCAGGCGTGCAAAACCTGGAAGAGACCAACAGAGCACTGCACGAGCTGGAGCGTTTCTGGACCGATTACATTAATAAGATTTATCGTTAATTTCACAGGTTTCTTGCACCTGCGCCTGGCATTTGCTAGGACAAGTATCCATTGAAACAACAGGGAATAGATTATGCGTTATCTGATTCTGACCAGTTTTGCCTTTATTGCGGCGCTGGTATTGACCTCGGCTCAACCTAACACTGCGGCGGCAGCCGATAAGTTTGTAACCATCGGCACCGGCGGTGTAACCGGTGTGTATTATCCTGCAGGCGGCGCGATCTGCCGTTTGGTGAACCGCGGCCGCAAAGAGCACGGCATTCGCTGCTCCGTAGAATCCACTGGCGGTTCGATCTACAATCTGAACGCAATCAGTCAGGAAGAGCTGGATCTTGGTGTAGCACAGTCTGACTGGCACTATAACGCATATATGGGCAAAGGCGTATTCGCCGATCAGGGCCCGAATAAAGACTTACGTGCCGTATTCTCGCTGCATAGTGAAGCCTTCACCGTGGTGGCACGAGCTGATTCCGGCATCAAAACCTTTGAAGACCTGAAAGGCCACCGCGTCAATATTGGCAATCCGGGTTCGGGTATGCGCGCCACCATGGAAGAAGTAATGACCGCCAAAGGTTGGACCAAAGACGATTTCGCACTGGTCTCCGAGCTAAAAGCGTCCGAACAAGCGCAAGCATTATGCGACAATAAAATCGATGCCATGGTGTTCGCCGCCGGTCACCCTAACGGCTCCATTCAGGAAGTCACCACAACCTGCGACACACGCATTATTGCGGTGGATGGCCCAGCGATTGACGCGCTCATCGGTGACAATCCATATTATGCAGAAGCTACTATTCCCGGTGGCATGTATAATGGCAATCCGGATGACGTAAAGACATTTGGCGTTAAGGCAACCTTCGTAAGCAGCACGCATGTTGATCCAGACATTGTGTATCAGGTAGTGAAAGCCGTATTCGATAATTTCGAAAGCTTTAAAACACTGCATTTTGTGTTCGCTACGCTTGAGAAGGACCGCATGATTACTGACGGTATCACCGCTCCCCTGCATGAAGGCGCTATTCGTTATTACGAAGAGGCTGGTCTTCTAGAAGAAGATGCAGAAGCAAAAGCAGCAAGCGAAGAGGCTGCACAGGATGAAGAGCAAGGCGCAGAATAACTGCGCCTTTTCTTTGTGCGCCGCACAAATCCTGCATTTATAATTCTTTTGCAATTCAGCTGGCCAGTTGCTAGCTTACGCCCTCGTTAATAATAAGAGTAAAACCCGCTCATGACAGCTGATCATTCGCACGCCACCACCTCGAAAGAGATGGACGCCCAGGATCTAGTAATTGAACGCGACACGGGGGCTCGCACCCCGCACGGCCTTTCAGGCTACATTTTAACCTATACAGCGCTAATTTGGTCGCTATTCCAACTGTGGATAGCATCACCACTGCCATTTGAGTTTGGCGTGCTGATCTTTAACGATACGGAAGCACGCTCCATTCACCTAGCGTTTGCAATGTTCCTGGCTTTCACGGCCTATCCTACATTCACCAACTCACCGCGCAATTACATCCCGACACTTGATTGGTTGATGGCGCTCGGTGGCGCATTCAGCGCAGCATATCTCTATATATTCTACGAAGAACTGGCCACGCGCCCAGGCCTGCCTACCGATATGGACATCTATGTTGCTGTCGCAGGCATTATCCTATTGTTAGAAGCCGCACGGCGCTCGCTTGGTCTGCCGTTGATGATCGTCGGCATCATCTTCTTAACCTATACATTTGCTGGTTCGGCTGAATGGATGCCGGGCCTCATCCAGCATAAAGGCCAATCCTTCCAAAAAGTAGCCTCGCACCAATGGCTGTCCACCGAAGGTGTGTTTGGTATTGCGCTGGGTGTTTCCACTAGCTTTGTCTTCCTGTTTGTATTGTTCGGAGCATTGCTGGACAAGGCCGGGGCAGGGAACTACTTCATCAAAGTGGCTTTCTCCTTACTCGGGCATTTGCGTGGTGGCCCCGCAAAAGCAGCTGTATTAGCGTCTGGCCTCACAGGCTTCATCTCTGGCTCGTCTATCGCCAACGTGGTAACCACTGGTACATTCACCATGCCGCTGATGAAAAAAGTGGGCTTCAGTGCGGAAAAAGCAGGGGCAGTAGAAGTTGCCGGATCGGTTAACGGCCAGATCATGCCGCCGGTAATGGGCGCAGCAGCATTCCTTATGGTGGAATATGTGGGCATCAGCTACCGCGAAGTGATTACTCACGCGTTCCTGCCTGCAGTTATCTCATATATTGCGCTACTCTACATTGTGCATTTGGAAGCGCTCAAACAGGATATGAAGGCATTGCCGAAACCTGTCATTACAACAATTAAATACAAGCTCATCGCATGGGGCATTATTATTAGCAGTGTCGTCATCCTCTCAGGGCTGGTGTATATTGTGATCGACTGGATCAAGGGCTTTGCAGGCGATTATACGATGTGGCTGGTAGGGATAGGCTTGTTTGCTGGCTATATCGCATTGATGAAGTACGCCTCGCGCTATCCAGAGCTGGAGCAGGATGATCCTGATGCCGATATCGTAGCATTGCCTGAAACAGGCCCTACGGTCAAAACCGGCCTGCATTACCTGATTCCAGTGGTCGTTCTCATCTGGTGCTTGATGGTGGAACGCCTGTCACCGGGCCTGTCGGCCTTCTGGGCATCAGCCATTATGATTTTCATTCTGGTTACACAAAAGCCTATCATGAACTTCTTCCGCCCCGACAAAAAGGCGGCGCAAGGCTTCAAAGACGGGTTCGCCGATCTGCAAGATGGCTTAATCTCAGGCGCGCGTAACATGATTGGTATTGGCGTGGCAACGGCCGCAGCTGGTATCATTGTCGGCACGGTATCGCTTACCGGTATTGGCCAGATCATGACCGAGGTGGTAGAAGTACTCTCAGGTGGTTCGCTGTTCCTCGTGCTGGTCTTCACGGCTATTATCAGCCTGATTCTTGGCATGGGTTTGCCAACCACAGCTAACTATATCGTGGTAGCCTCGATTATGGTGGGCGTGGTGCAGGAGCTGGGCGTACAGCACGGGCTGATTGTGCCCGCTATCGCGATCCACTTGTTTGTATTCTACTTTGGCATTATGGCAGATGTGACGCCACCTGTGGGGCTTGCCAGCTTTGCGGCGGG
>PBPD01000153.1 GCA_002725445.1 Rickettsiales bacterium | reverse complement strand
TCTACAGATGCTCGCAATGTTTCGCTATCTATAACCAAGTGAGACAGAGACTGATTGCCTTCAATTTTTTGACCATAGACTTGTTCAGTTAGCTCTCGGTATGCATCTAATTTTGACGCTTTCATCGCCATTATAAGCTTCATGCTGTCGCTTTCGCCATGCTGAGAAGAAATCGGCGCATAGCCTACCGCCTTGAGCACGGGATAGCTTTCTGGTTCTATTGTTTCCCACTCAACGTGTTTATCAATAATGCCGCATCCACCAGTGCTTATTGCTAAACCAAGAAAGCAAGACAGCAGCAGCGATTTTGATTTATGTATTTTTTTCAAGCACATAGTTTCATTTCCAAATTACATTATTAATAAAATCAAATGTGTAGTTACGCTGCTCTCGTCGGTGGCAGCCTTGTAACTACGAGATACCGCCATACCCGCGGTAGCAGATTTTGACATATCTAAACTGACGCTTTTTACAAACCTTTAGCAAGATACGCGTTGCAAGATATGTGCAAGATATGCGCCCGATTGATTTAATGGCGACGAAACCACATCAATTGGCACTCTTTTCGCATACTTCGCCTTATAAACCCGGCGCTTTGCATAGCGCAGTTAGACAAAAACCTCCAGAGGTGTGCGGTGCGACATATTAGCAAAACAACGCTGGTAACTATTTTAAATGCTGTCGTGGCGGTAATTTGCCTGTTTGCATTTTTGGTTGGGCAAGCAAATGCCGTGTGGTACGAGGCTACAGGACAGGCTGTGGTGCGAAATGGTGATAAGGAAACTGCCAGACATGCGGCTACCCAAGAGGCACTTAAGCAAGCAATGCTTTTTGCAGGCGCATCAGTTCATAGTGTCGCCAAGCTTACAAATGGTCTTCTTAAAAATGAAGAGATGACCATTCGCTCTACCGGCGAAGTTGAACAACTGGAACTGGTTGATGAAGTTTATAGCGGCGATGTGATTACGGTAAGTATTCGCGCTGACATTTTTCCAAGAGGAAAAGTGTGTGCCGCACAAAATGACCAGAAACATTTCGCTACCACACATTTCAGGGTACGTAACAGAGCGCAGCTAACACAGGGTAATATTCCCAATTTCGATGCTTCATTCACCCAGCAGTTAGCGCAGGCCATGCGAAATAAAACTGAAAACCTAGATATTATCTATATCGCGCCACATACTGCAAAATTTGACAGTCGATATACTGACCAAAATGTACGCACGCTTTCAGCGCAAAGTAATACTCAATTTGTGCTGGTGGGCATGATAGATGATTTAAGCGTGACACGGGAAGAGGCTTCGGTTTTTACACCGTGGCGTGAGGGTACTTCTCGACGCTCCTTTGCTATGACCATTCAGGTCTATGACGGCATTAATGGAGGCCTGTTGTTGACTAAGTCTTATCAGAATCAAGGAGAATGGACATTCGACAGATTCGAAGATGTAGATGAATTTTCGACGAAATTTTGGCAGTCGCTTTATGGGCAAACCGTCAACGCGACAATAGCAGAAGCGATTGAAGACATAAAAGAAGCCACTGCATGCCAGCCAATGACAGGTAGAGTGATTAATGTTGCCGGCGATAAAATCTCTGTATCTTTAGGCAGAGACAATGGCATTTCTGAAAAAGATGAACTATACCTTTATCAAGCTAAAGAGATTGTCGATAACCGTGGCCGTAAATACTTACAGTACTCGCTATATCCTGGCAAATTTGTAGTGAGTAGTGCCTACGGTAATTCGTCTCTAGTAGTAAACGAAGGTGCAGGAATTATCGCAAACATTCAAGAACACGATTTTGTAGTAAAAAAATAGTCTTTCTCGATTTCCACTTTAGCATTCGAAATCATGGTTGGTTTATCAGCACAGCCATGTTATACCTATAACTACGTATAGCAAATTATACTTAAACTATAGGTGGGGACAGTTACTCTCGCCTATACTTTAGTATAACTAAAATAATGAAGTTATGACCCTTTCTCTATTTGCGTCGCACTGCTTAGCATTAGTGGCCCTGCTACTGGCTGGACAGCAAATGAAGGATCAGTATGTAATCGAGTTTCCAAAGCTTGAACAGGAAGTAAAAAATAAATTTGGAGCTGATAAAGCATCGCACGTTGCAGCGCTAGAAGCTGCCCTACACGCTCTTGAAAGTAAGAGTGTCAAAGATCAATTGCTTGGTGTAAACGCTTTCTTTGATGAGCATATTCAGTATGCTACTGACGATATTGTGTTTAAAGAAAAAGACTACTGGGCAACCCCTTCTGAACTTTTTGGCCATTCTCGCGGAGATTGTGAGGATTATGCCATTGCAAAATACGTAGCTCTGCTACACTTAGGTATCGATAGTTCTAAACTTCGCCTAATTTATGTAAAAGCGAAGATTGGTAGAAGTCGAGTAACACAAGCACACATGGTTTTAGGATACTATGATACCCCTTCATCGGATCCCCTTGTGCTAGACAGCTTAGTGTCTAATGTATTACCCGGCTCACAGCGCACAGACTTGATACCTGTTTTTAGTTTTAACGACTCAGGTATTTGGCAACCAGGCAAAACGGCACAGGTTTCTTCGTCTACCAGTAGACTATCTAGGTGGCGTGACGTTATTGAGCGCATGAAGCAAGAGGGGATTAGCAGAAGGTCCTAGGAGTTTATGTCAATAACAAGAGAATTATGGCTAGCCATTGTAGTCGTTGTCCTTGTTGCAATTGCAGGTAGCGTGACAATTCATGGAATTACTACGAAGCAATACGTAGAAGAACAGCTTTACTCAAAAAACTTAGATAACGCCAGTATGATGGCGTTAACGCTTAGTGGATTAGAAAAAGACCCCGTATCTTTAGACCTTTTCATCATGTCCCAATTCGATATAGGGCACTACGCGACAATTGTTCTTCAAAAAGCGGATGGCGAAATTGTGTCTGCCCACACCCACGAAGTGCAATTAGATGAAGACACGCCCAGATGGTTTGCAGACAATTTCTCACCGAATGTCAATCCAGGTATTGCTCAGGTTAGCGAGGGGTGGGGTCAGTACGGTACGATATATGTTGAAACCGACACTAGCTTCGCCGTCGCATCTATGTGGCGCGCTACTCAACGGCTCATTTTTGGCCTGTCCCTTGTAGGTATCTTCTCAGGAATAATAGGCGCGTGGGCACTTCGTTTTATTATTCGACCTCTGGATGGCGTTGTTAATCAAGCCGAGTCTTTTGGTGAAATGAAATTTGTTCAACTGCCAGAACCTCGTACACTAGAACTCAAAAGTGTGGTTCGCGCGATGAACTTCTTAGCGAGAACGTCCAAGAAGATTATGGATGAGGAAAATTCCCGCCTTGATCTCATGCGCTATAAAACCCAATTCGACGACGAATCTGGTGTCGCCAACAGGGACTATTTTATATCGATTTTAAAAGGCCAACTTGCCTTTCGCGATACAGAAGGCGTCAACTGCGTCTTTTTTGTGAGATTTACTGAGGGCGAAGGTTTCTTGCGCTCCCCGGCCAATATACGTAAAAATCGTATTCGCGACTTCGTTGAAGAAATTAATGATTGCCTTTCTATTCATCATCACCTTTTCACCGACAGTCGTATTGCTAGAATGCAAAAAAATGAATTTGTTATTCTCCTCACCGAAACCCACGATGCCGTTACTATATCTGAAGCATTACACGGTGCGTGTTTAAGTGCATTTAGCCGCGATGGCGACCCTCAAGTCTTTCAGTCGGTTGTAAAATTACGACCAGATGACAGCTTTTCAAACGCACTTATGCGCGCTGATGCAATGATAGATGAAGCCGAAGCGGACGAAATGGACGAACCGTTTGTCGAGGCCCCGCTAAGAGAATTCATTTCACTTGTGGAAGAGAAGCGATGGGAGCAAGAGCTCAAACGTGCTATCGATGAGCGTGATGTAGAAACATTTAATTTCCCAGTGCTCGATATAGACAGAAATTTGGTTCATTACCAAAGCTGGGCTGGGGTGAACATAGACGGCGAGCTTAGAAAGAGCGGCTTCTATACCCACTGGGCACGTTACTTAGGTTTGTTGCCACAGTTAGAACTGACAACCATTATTCACCTTATTGATTACATTAACCGTTCTGGCACAGAATCGAAGTTTGCTTTTCTTTGCTCTGAACAGTTCATGCTAGACCCTGAAACCCTTGCACAGCTTTATTATCAAATAGGTATCAACTCAAAAGCAGCTAAACAGCTGTGCTTCGAAGTAAGGGAATCTACAGCAACACGTTTCCCTGACGAATTTAGCGACTTTTGCACTACGCTTAAAGCTAAAGAATGCGAAATAGGCCTTAAACGTGTAGGCGAATCGTTCTCGCAACTGTTAGATGTGCAAGAGATGGGGCTAGACTATGTGAAAATTGATTCCGCATTTATGGCCGACATAGATTTCAACCCAGCTAATCACGCTTTCCTTCGAGGCTTCTGCTCACTGGCGCATACTTTCGGTATTAAAGTATACGCCGACGGCGTTAAACGCTCTGACCATCAAGCGCTCTTTATAGAGCTTGGTATTGACGGCGTTGTATCACACATGGAAGTTATAGAGCATCTTTTAGATGACTAAATTCACCAAGTCGGAGTAATAGACTGATTCGGTCCTTTGCCTCAAATTTGTGTAAGAGCGTACCCACATATTCTTTAACGGTACGCTCGGTAATACCGTGCTCTCTTGCAATTTCTTTATTGCTTAACCCATCTAAAATGCCGCTCAATACGTCCTTTTCGCGGTTCGTTAAGCCACTTAAAGCAGGTAGCACTCGTTCAGACTGCAGATTGACCGCCACATTGGATGTTGTCACTAAAAGCAACTCATTAGGTAACCACATTCCTCCGGCTTCTATCACCCTCGCTACCGAAGATATAAGAGACTGGGTTCCTAATGCGTGACAATACGCCCTAGCGCCTAGCATCAGCGCTGTTTGCATCTCTAAACGGTCATATTTGTAGGTCAGTAATACCACTTGCGTTACTTTTTGCTTGGCTTCAATTAGCTGTTGCCGCCAGTTCTCATCGCTTGCCAATATCCATATACAATCAGTTTGATCACATGTTAGCTGGTCAGCCCGACTATAGCTGGTCCACGAATACTGGGTGAGCGCCCCTTGCAAATCTTTCTCGGCAATGAAATGTCTCATTTAACGCTCCCGCAGCGCAGAGGCTGTAACATTGAACAGAGGGGATAAGATATAGTTAAGGACAGTTTTCTTTCCCGTCAATATGTCTACCTGTACGATCATTCCAGGTAAAATATCTAACGCTTCATCAGCAATGCTTTTCTTCGTTTCGAGCCTGACTAAATAGTAGGTTTCATCTTTCTCGTTGGTAATGGCGTCAGCACTGATATGTCGGACTTCAGCAGACATACCGCCATAAATAGTAAAGTCGTAAGCACTGAACTTTAAGATGGCCTGCTGCCCTTCTCGAATAAACGCAATATCTTTAGGCGAGACCTTTGCCTCAACAATAAGTTGATCATCTTGAGGAACGAGTTCCACTACCGCGCTGCCTGGTGTAATGACCCCACCAATGGTATTAATGAGCAAGCGCTGCACCGTACCATTGATTGGCGATCTCAGCGCTGCTTGTGACACCACATCTTCTAAACTGGTTTGAGACTGCTGCAATGTCGCCATTTCGGCGGTGGCTTCGGTCAATTCTTGGTTCCATCGATTAACCAGTTTTAGACGCGCTTCTTCCTTCTTTATAATTTCTTCTTCGATGGCGTTTAAGCCACGCTCAATCGCTACCTTGGACTTGGTGATGTTTCCTTCTAGCTCTACTATCTGACGTTCCAATCGGAGGATTTCAATCTCCGACACAGCACCTGATGCGAGCAATGGCTTGGTCACAGAGAGCTCTTTCTTTGAGAGGGACAAAACGTTTTGGTACTGGGAAAGATTCGCTCGCTCTTCTTCCACGTCTTGACGGCGTTG
>PBPD01000152.1 GCA_002725445.1 Rickettsiales bacterium | reverse complement strand
TAGGCGCAAGCAGAGACAAGGCGCTGTCACACAAACTTCACAAAGCTTTGTCATGGCCAGTGCGGCGGCTGAGGGCGGTTTTGCACCATAAATGAATGGGCTGGCGCGAGCTGCGCGCTGGGGCATGCTGGCGGACATCAGAAAACTGCCCGCCTCTGTAGATTTTTTGTTGACTTATCCCCCGCAAAATGGTGTATCTAGCGCCTCTTGTTACACAAGACCCCTTCGTCTAGTGGTTAGGACGCCACCCTTTCACGGTGGAAACACGGGTTCGAGTCCCGTAGGGGTCGCCAAAATCTCTTCCAAACTCATCCAGTAAAGTCCAAAAAAAGTTAACAAATTCGGTGGCTTTGTGTTGATTGTTTCATGCGGCGTGAGGTTGTTTATGCGCGGCTATCGTACACTTATAAGTGGACGGGGTGGCGTGTCACCGCTAGGTTATATTCAATAAAAACAACCGATCTCGAGACAACACAGCAGAACTGAACACATAAACGCCAGCTAGGAGGCGATGGGGATGAATATCCGTTATTTTGCTTTAGTAATAGTGCTGCTGGGCGTGGCCTATTATGCCTTCCATTCATTTGCCTATGACTGCGATGGCGGTCGCATCGTCAATGTAAATTTAGTGCATGATGACCCAAACGTTGAGCCGATTCGCTTAGATATTCCATGTGAGTATTTTTCTCAGGCTAATAATGCTATCGAAGATCATGATGGGAATTATTCCCTGATAAAGATTCAATTTTTAAAAGATTCTCTGGCTCCCAATTGGCCTTCGCGTGTTGATAATCCAGACCAAGCAGATGATGGAATAAGACTAACGCTAAAGCGAGCTTTTGATGCAAGCAATATTTCTAGTTCAAGAAGTGTGTTTTTAGATAGTCGACTAGCTGTTTCCGCAGAAGATTTGATAGCAGAGCACCAAGGCTTTGAGGTTTATATTTCACCGCATGTCAACTATCCGGTGGGATCCTATACCCTTTATCCCAAAAATCAGTCCCCTTTAAAAAGCTATATTCAATGTGTCCATTCAAAAGGATGCAGAATGTTGCAGGGTCATACCTTTTATAAAGGCGTTTTTGTTACCTATAGCTTTAAAAAAGAATGGTTAATGGATTGGGAGATCATTGAAGCCAATAGCAAATTATTAATTGATGAATTTATTCAAAATTAGGGACGGGATGAGTCATGACACAAGCAGCCGATATTCAGGCAATTAACGCGGAATTAGCCAATACAGACTCAACGTATAATATTTATGATCGCGGCCAATTTTATATTCAAACGTTTGAGGCCACAGCAACGCCGGCCGCTAATCTTGAAGGACATATCTCGATGTTCTCGGGTTCTGCCGGAGGGATCGCGTTTGCCGCGAATTATTTGCTTTCTGATTATGCGCAAACCGGTGCGTTACCTTTTGCATATGAATTTGATGAAATTTCAAAAGTACTGGCAGTAGGATCTGACAAGGCTGTTCCTGCAACTCTTTATAAAGGCGCTGTAAATGTTTATTGTTAAGAAATGTGTCTACGTAATAATCCTTCTAATGCCAGCATCAGCTTGGTGTGCCTCTGCTTGGCACTACCCAAGCTTACATGACATCAGAAAAGATTGCGCTGCTGCGCTTACAGTCGCTGATTCAGATATGAGTGCTTTTTTACAAACACCATGCGCCGCAAGAATAAATATGATTGCTTATGGCCCATTATACGAAATCAAGTTTGCAATCGGCTCCCAGTCGCCGGCTGATATTCAATCTAAAACAGGAGACCCGATAAAATGCGAAATGGCGCAAGATATTACTCAAATTATCTGTTTGCCATTTGAGATAGCGCAAGCCGAAAATAAGCCAATCGAGTACGTAACGGCGAGAATCCTTTTAGAAAAAACGGAAGAGAAAGCGGAATTTAAGGGGGGAGAGTATCCATATAGTTTCTGGCCTTTTATTCGAAGCGCCTTTCCCTGTAAAAATATAAAGGAAGAAGTGAAGTGACTAATTATTAAGCAATCCCGAACCTGCTCGACCCGCCACACGCATGCATTTATAGCATGCGAGCCACATACAGATAACCACCATATGCCACAAACAGAAACATAATTAGAGAGAACAAGAAGTACACGGATAAGCAAAAATATTTGCGAATATCAGGCGCGCCATCAAAGATACTTTCTGCCCGTGTATTTGTTGAGTTTTGATATAGGTAATAACAAGAAATGGGAGAGATGAGTAGAAAGTAAAAGGTGATTAGAATTGCTGTTTTCAGAAAAACACTGGCTATTAAAATAAACAGCATCGGGCACAGGCAAAAGTATAAAAAAGACTTATAAAAGTCGTATTTTCCGTTAATAAAGCTGAGCAAAGAACCTGACAAAAACATATTGTGAAATATAATTTTTCTGCAGGACGAGTCAAGGTGAGTATCGCCTCACACATAAGGCAGCAGAAAAAAAGCCGCCCCGGCCAAGGCAGAGGCGGCAAGTGATGAACCGGTAGTGTGGTGTGTTTACGCAACCTTGCAGGTCGACGCGCTCCAGGTTTCGGGCGCGAAGGCTGCATCCAGCGGTGTGTTGGCCAGATGGTTGGTGTAGGTGGAAATGGTTTTTAGCGCGACGCCTACCACAACTTCCAGCACGTTGGCCTTGGTGTAGCCCGCATTCAAAAACGCCTCAACCGCCTGATCCGCCACAAAGCCACGCTCTGCGATGACGGTTTGGGTGAAGTCCGACAAAGCTTGCAGTTTGGCATCGGGCAGGGCGCTGCCGTTGCGCAATGCGTCGACAATGGCAGGGTCGGCTTTCACCATGTTTTTGGCAATCACCGAGTGGGCGGCCACGCAATATTCGCAGTTGTTTTCGATGCTCGCGGTGAGCAGCACCACCTGCTGTTCGACCGGATTGAGCGACGATTTTTCGAAGATGGTTGTGCCAACATTATAGGCTTCCAGCGACACAGGTGCTTCGGCCATGGTGGCAAACAGGTTAGGGACGAAGCCCAATGCTTTTTGAGCGCCTTGCAGGCCTGCTTTTGCCGCTTGTGGTGCGGAGTCGATGGTGTGTTGTGTGAAGTTAGTCATGGTGTGTTTCCTTTCGGTTAAATGAAAAAAAATGGTTGGTTAGAAAATCAGTCGTTCGACTTCGGTGATCGGGAGTTCGTTGATGCTGGCGTCGCGGGTGCGCATCAGCCCGTGCTCGTCGAAATCCCAGTGTTCGTTGCCATAGGCGCGATACCATTGGCCGTTATCGTCGTGGTATTCATAGGTGAAATGCACGGCGATGCGGTTGTCGGCAAAGGTGAAGAGTTTTTTGCGCAGGCGGTAGTTCAGCTCGCGGTGCCACTTGCGGGTGAGAAACGCGATGACGGCGTCGCGGCCATGCAAAAACTCGTTGCGATTGCGCCAGGTGGTGTCCTCGGTGTAGGCGAGGGCGATCTGGTGCGGGTCGCGTGTGTTCCATAAATCTTCGCCTTTTTGCACCTTGGCCTTGGCCGTGGTGAAGGTGAAGGGTGGTATAAGGGGCTTGCTCATTCGTCGTATCCTTGTTGTTAAAGTAAACCAATCTGTTTCCCTTGCATTCATTGGTAAACCGAACGGTATACCATAGTCAATAAAAAAGTTGTAATGGCAGATGGGTAAGGCGGCGATGATTGGTGTAAAATGTAGGCAATATGCGCGTTTTAGCCGATTTTTATTGCGTAATTTTTTTGTATATAGTAAACAGATAGGTATATAATAATACGAAAAGAGGTGGCGCTATGAATGCCAAACGCGAACAAATTGTGAACACGGCGCTGGAATTATTTTATGCGCAAGGCTTCCATGCGACGGGGGTCGACAAGATTATTCAGACGGCGGGCGTGTCGAAAAAAACGCTCTACCATCATTTTCGCTCGAAGGACGAGCTGGTGCTGGCCGCGTTGCGGCGGCGCGATGAGCTGTTTCGCAACTGGCTGGTGCGTGCGGTGCAGGCGCGCAGCAAAGACCCCCGCGCGCAGCTGGATGCGCTGTTTGACGCGCTGGGCGAGTGGTTTCGCTCGAAAGGGTTTTCGGGCTGCATGTTCATTAATGCGTCGGCAGAGTTTCCGAGCCATGACGACCCGTGCCACATTGCCTGCCGCGAGCATAAGCGCATGATAGTGGATTATGTGCGCAGCATCGCCGAAGCCGCTGGCGCTAAGCAGCCCGAACGGCTGGCCGAACAGCTGAATCTGCTGATGGAAGGCGCGATTGTGGAAGCGCATGTGTGCGGGCAGAGCGACGCACATAAAAAAGCTGGTGAAATGGCGCAGCCCTTTATTGCACAGGCTTTCGCAGACTAGAAAAACAGCGCGTTGGTGAGGGCATTGCGCGCCTGTGCCGCATGAGGCCGGGCGCTAAAAATCAATCCTGTACCTGCCCGAACAAACAGGGCAGAATGGTGCTACACGAACGTTCGCTCGGAGGCGGTGGGGATGATTATTACAGTAAGAATGATAAAGTAGGCTCATGATATTTGCGCGTTTCATTTGGCCAAAAAGATTGGTCGCACTGATTGAACAGTATCACGCGGATGACTGCCTGAACCACGAGAATCTTTCGAACATCAATCAACGTATCCGCAAGCTTCTAACCGGTTATTATACGTTAATTATCGCGACGATCTGTTGTGCCATCTATTTTTTCAGTGGGATAAACTGCCTGTTATTTATTATCGCAAGCACCGTGTTTTGGCTGTGGGGGCTGTACTGGCAAGTGCGGTATATTTTGCTTAATTATCTCATCCCCATTCATTTCGGTATCGAATGTGAAGGCACGCTAACCCGAATTGTAAAAAAAACCACAGACTTGTATGTTCATACGGGTTGGCACTTGCGCTATGAGTTTAAAGCGAACTCTTCTACCTACCAGCATAAAATAGATTTACATTCCAAGGACGATCTGGAACCGACTTTACAAAAGGGTGATGCCATCACCGTCTTTTTTGATGAGCCGAGCCAGAAATCTATTCCTAAAATTGATGTGCTTATCAATCGCTATTATTTGAAGCGCTAAGAATCAATCCTGTACCTGCCCGAACAAACAGGGCAGAATGCTACTACATGAACGTTCGCCCGGAGGCGGTGGGGATGAAACTATACGAACTCTTTTGGCCAGCTGATATGCGCAAACAAGTGAAGCGCTTGCGCGAGGAAGGCCATTTGAATGAGCAAGCGGTAAAGCATTTCAATAAAAAGCTTTATCAAATGCTGGCTATCTTTATCGTTATTAGTGGATTATTGATTTTCGTTGGTGGCCCGATCGCACAAAGGATTGGCTATGGCATCATACTACTATGCCCATTGTTCTCTAAATTTGATCTATGGAATCTGTATCGGAAACAATATGCACCATATCTCTACGGAGCGAGAATATCAGTTATTTCTACAGCTATGTATGTCACGCTGTATGGAACACAGGTTGTAAAATATCAATTAAGCGCAAATGATAAAAAGATCCATCAAATGCTTATTAATTTTTCACCTAGAATTCCTAAAAAGGATTACTTTAGAAAGGGCGAATGCTTTGATGTTTTTAAATCAAATGAATGCCACGCAATGCCTGATATAAGCTATCTCAAGCGGCATTTTTCATTAACCACTCGCGTTTTGGGGGATTAAGAATCAATCCTGTACCTGCCCGAACAAACAGGGCAGAATGATGCTACACGAACGTTCGCTCGGAGGCGGTGGGGATGAAACTATACGAACTCTTTTGGCCAGCTGATATGCGCAAACAAGTGAAGCGCTTGCGCGAAGAAGGTCATTTGAATGAGCAAGCGGTAAAGCATTTCAACCAAGGCAGCATATATATGCTGATAGCCGCAATAACAATTTTTATATTAACGTCACCCGTTAATGTTTTCGCGGCTGTGTCTTTTTTCCTGCTATCTGTTTGTTTTTATTGTTGGTTATGTCGATTAAGTTACAAAAAAAATTATGCGCCTTATCTTAATGGCCGTAAACATATGGCAGAAATCCAAGAAATCTTTTCTTACCCCGGACAAGGCGCGTGGGAACGCAAGAAAATTAGGTTGATTGATATCGAAAGTAAAAGGTCTTTACAGATTGGTCCGTGCCCAATGCAAGGATGGAAAATAATAAACAACTTACAAAAAAATGAACGAATCGAAGTTTATTCTAGCAAAGATAAAAAATATGCAATGCCAGATGATCTAGCATTAAAAAAAATGTATTCACTTAAATCTTGTATCATCGAGCAGAAAAATTATGCCTGATCCAGAGAGTTATCTGATCCGCCAGACGAATACTGCGTTTATCTGAATATATTCATGGACAATAATGTTTGAGGTGATGCGTTAAAACCCCCGCCTATAGCTCGCGGGTGAAGCTGGGGCTGCGCATGCCTGCCAGTTGGGTGTTGGGGGCGTCGGGGCTGTCGGGTTCGGCGTCGTGCAGTTGAATGCCTTGTGCGGCGAGTGCCTCGCGCAGCTGGGCGAGCGTGTTTGCATTTGGCTCGGCTTGCTGGCTCAGTGCCATATAGCTGTTGAGCAGGTAGGATGCGGCTTCTTGCCCCTCGGGCACACGCGTGATGTCGGCCACTGCCTCGCCATTGAGTGGCGGGTTGGCGTGTGGGTCGATGGTGGTGACATCCGCTGCCAATTGCCCCAGCAAGTCGGTGTTGCGTAGCGCGTCGGCGGTGTCGGGGGCGAAGCCAAATTCCATATTGAGGCCTTCGGCCTGCAGGTCGATGAAGCGCAATTGTGCGTCGGTGGTCAGCTCGACATTGCCGTTGGGGTTGGGGTCGATGGCGTTTTGGGCAAAGTCGCGGATAGCGCCGGCATGCTCGGCCATGGTGCGGGCATGTTCCATGATGGTGCGGGCGTCGTTGCGCAGCTCGCTGTTGGCCTCGGCCTGTGCGGCGTCGAGTGCGTTGCGTGCGGGGTCGAAAGACGGGCTGACAATGCGCAATGCCTGTTCGCGCACACGCTCTGGTATCGGCACCGAGAAAAAGCCGAAATTGGCTTCCATTTGCATATTCTCGTCCATGATCCCGGCGGCGGCGGCGCGGTGGGCGCTTATGGTGCCACCGTCGATCACTTCGCAGCCCTGTGCGTCCATATCGGCGCGCAGCAACCCGCCAAAGCGGCGATAGGCGGCGTCGGTTTCGGCGCATAGCTCGTCGCCCGAGCGCACAATGCCGTAATTGCCACGAATATGTTGCGCGTTATATTCGCCATGCACATGGGTGGTGTCGCCCGCGTGCGAGCCGGCAAAACGTGTCTGTACTTCGTTGCCGCCTTCGCCTGAGCGGAAACGCACATCGGCACCGAAATCGGTGCGGTCGCCATCGCGCTGGCCGCTGGCACTAAACTGCACATGGTTTTGCGCGGTGGTGGTGGCCTCGCCCTGCACATGCGCCTGACCATCGGCGCCAAGGGTGAGGGTAGCATCGGCCGATTGGTAGCGCCCGTGGCCTGTGCCGTCGTAATCGAGGGTGAGGTGGGTGTCGGATTGCAGGCTGGCACGGTCGGCTGAAAAGAGCGCGCGGCCTAAATGGCTGGTGAATGCGAGTTGGCCTGCGCCTGTCAGATCGCCGAGATGAATCTGGCCTGCGCCTTCCAGCGTGTGTTCTACACCGCCCGAGGTGAGTGTGCCCTGCGTGCGTGCGGTGCCTTGCAGCGTGGCGGTGTTAATTTCGCCTTCTACGCTCAGCTCCAGCAGGTCTTCCTGCAGGGTGGAGCGGCTGACATGTTCGGTGGCAAAATGCACCGGCTGGCCATAGCCACGGCGATCAAGCACGGTGGCATTGCCGAAATGGACGACTTCGCCGTTCTGGCCTTCCATCTGCATGTTGGCGACGGCCTGACCTGTGCGCAGATTAAGGCTGCCCTGACTGTCGAGTTGCAATTCGGTGCCGTCCTGCGTGGTGATGTTGAGCGATTGCTCGGCCACGACAATGCGGTCGCCGCGTGCATCGATAAAGGAACGTGTGACGGTTTCGTCCTGATAGGTGATGTGGTCGACTGTGGTGGTGGAGGTGAAGTTGGTGATGACTTCGCCCGTGTCGGTGTTCACCAGGGTGCGGTTGCTGATTTCGGAGAGGTTGCCGCCTGTTTCGCCCACCACCATCGAGGTGTGGCTGACAAATTGCTGTTCGCGCGCGTCAAACCCGCCGACCGATGCAATGCTCATGGGGGTGGACTGGCCATTGAGGGCGGTGGTCATGTCGCCGCCAACGGCGAATTGCGTTTGTTCGCGGCTGAAATTGTGGCCTGCGCCTACGCGTAGCTCGCCTTGCGAGGCAATCACTTGTTGGTTGGGTAAATCAGCATGCAGGGCAAAATCCATCGCGAAGACGGCGCCGGCTTCCTGGGCTGCGACCTGATAATACGGCTCCATGCGCGCGGCATAATCGCGCAGCAACGCCTCCGCCTCCGCATCGCTGAGATGGGGAGTGGCTGCGGCTGCATCGTTGCGTGACGGTGCAGTATTGGCTGTGCCGTTATCGGCCATTTAGGCGCTATCCATAGTTTTCCACCCTACTAGGCTAACCTAGCATTGTTACAGCATTATGACGGTTTTGCAGATATTTAGGCGCTGCAAAAGAAAGGGCAGCGCGTGGCTGCCCCGTTCTTGTCTAGTCATGGTGTGGGTGGTGCTATTGGCTGGTGTTGCCACCTGCTTTGCCCCCTTTGCGGCCTGCGCGACGGGCACGCTCGGAGCCGGGTGCAAAACTGCCTGAGGATTCATACCCCCCTTTGCGTCCTTCGTTGCGTGCGGCATCGCTGCCTGAAACAAACTGCCCCCTACTATTGCGACCTTTGTTCATAGTGGTCATGATGGCCTCCTTGCGTAGGTTAATGTAATGACGTGTTAGCGTAACTCTTGCGAATTACCCTTAACACCTAGCGCGGAACAGCTTAAGAAACGATTGGTAAGCAGCGGGTCGGGGTATAGTTTTTTCATAAAGCCCGCTAGGCTTGGCGTTTTAGCCAAAGAGTTTGGTGGCAAAGAACCCGGCCAGCGAGGCGGTGGCGGTCAGCGCGGTGCCCCATGCAATGTCAATAATGGCGACTTTCAGCGGGTAGCCTTTGAGCACGGCGTAATTGGTCATGTCGTAGGTGCCGTAGGCCAACGCACCCAGCACTGCGCCGGATATGAGCACGGCTTTCCAGTTGCCTGACTCCATGTGTGGGGCAATCACCAGATAGATGATGCCGAGCACGTAGAAGAGGTAAAAGATGGCGGCGGCGCCGAGCTTTGGGTCATCGCGCATCAGCTCGCCCATATGGGTGGCGTAGAAATCCTTGGCGATGTATTTCAACCAAATGACATCAATGCCCAGAAAGACAATGGCGGTAGCAACAAATGCGATGACGTAAGCAATCATAATATATTCCTAAGTTATAAGAAGAGCCTAACCTGTTTAGCGGTCAAGTGCATGTTAAAAGCATGTAAGGCGTGTGCGGCAGCGCGAATATGCAAAAAAGGGCCCGCGCAATGCGAGCCCTTTTGCTGTGTGGAATCCATAATTATGCAGCCACTTGATCTTTATGTTTGCCTTCGGCGAATTCTTCAATCGCCTTATGGCAGAACGCGTCGAGATCGTCGGGGGTGCGGCTGGTGGTCAGCCCTTCATCGACCACGACTTCTTCATCCACCCATTTTGCACCGGCATTGATGATGTCGGTTTTAATATTGGGTACGGATGTGATGGTGCGGTCATTCAGCACGTCGGCTTCGATCAGCAATTGTGGGCCGTGGCAAATAGCGGCCACAGGCTTATGCTGTTTGAAGAAGTCGCGCACAAACTGTACGGCTTTTTCGTTCACGCGCAGCGCATCGGGGTTGAACAGCCCGCCGGGAATCACCAGACCATTAAATTCGGTGGCGCTCACTTCATCGACGGTTTTATCGACGGTGAAAGTGTCGCCCTTGTCGAAATGCTTGAAGCCCTGAATGCTGCCTGATTCCAGCGATACGAT
>PBPD01000151.1 GCA_002725445.1 Rickettsiales bacterium | reverse complement strand
GCTTCTTGCAACCAGCCTTTGCCAATAGCGGACTGGTTTGTCACTACGGCTACTTTTACATGATGGCTGGTAAGCTGGGCAATGGCCTCGGCAGCGCCGGGCAATATGCTCCATTCATCCAGATGGCACACCCCTTTGGGCAGGTCTTCATTGATCACGCCATCTCGGTCTAGCAATACCAGCATGTCAGTGCATTTGTTGCAGCATCGCACCAATGGTCAGGCGCGTCGCAAAGAAGGTCACCAATGCCGCAAAGAGTGGCAAAAAGAAAAACAGCGCTGCATGCATGAGCGTGAATTCAATCGTAGGAATAATAGGCGCGCTAAGTGCATGGGTGGTGAGAACCTGCAATGCCAGAAACAGCACGAATGCAATGGCCGTCCCAATCAATGCGCCCTTCATGGTCAATAACACACCGTTCAGCTGGAACTGGGTGAGAATATACTCATCCTTCGCCCCGATAGAATGCAAAATGCTCACCGTTTTGAAATGCAGCTTGAGACTGGTGCGCGCGGTGAGCACGATAATGGCAATGGTGCAGGTGAGCAGTAGAACAGCCAGCAGCACCGAGACCACCCGCAATGCATCGGTGAAGGCGGCGAATTCCTCCAGCCATGCACGCGGCTGTTGCACCGTGACATCTTTAACAATGGCCTGCAGTTTGGTTTGCAGCTTGTTCAGATCCAGCTTGCCATTTTCCAGCTTTGCTACATCCACATCCACTTCCAGCAAGGCAGGCATGGGAAGGGTAGCCAGCAACGCACTTTCCCCCATCCACGGGGTTATAAGTTCGGCCATATCCGACTGGGTAATGCGTGTGACGCTGCGCACTCCAGATAAGAGACGCACTTCGTCTGCGACTTTGGCCACCTTATCATCCATATCATTGTCCTGATAAGGCACTTCGACCTGAAAATCATGGTCATACTGTTGCTGCTGCTTGCTTACATTTTGCGTAAGGCTAATGGTGAGCGCCAGCATCATGGCGGTCAGACACAGCATAAACGCAATGATCCACGGCAAAATGCGATGTGCATCTTCCCGCGCAAACGGTATATCAGGGGAGCCGAAAGGCAGTCGTGGCAGCAAGCGCTTCATGTTACTGCCCTATCCTATTCACGCCTCAGTGTCTACTTGCTTTTGTGGCTCGCCATTCTTGCTGGCAACACCTACCATCGCTGGCTGCAACAACCGATCATGAATCACATAGCCCGCTTGCAACACCTGCAGCACCGTGCCTGCTTCGGCGTTCGGGTCATCAATTTGCGCTACCGCCTGATGGAAATTATGGTCAAATTTCTCGCCCATCGGGTCTACGCGTTTGATGCCAAATTTCTCAAATACACGGCTCAACTCGCTCAGTGTCATATCAACACCAATAGCCAGATTGTTCAGCTGCTCGTTACTATTGCGCTGCTCTTCCGGAATACTATCGCTCGCGCGGCGCAAATTTTCCATCACGCTAATCAGCTCGCGTGCCATGCCTGATACGGCATATTTATTCGCCTCTTCCAGATCCCGCTGGGCGCGTTTGCGCACATTTTCTGTCTCGGCCACTGCACGCATTAGCTGATCGTTCAGATCTGACAGTTTGCGTCCCAGCTCTTCTTCTGCCGATGGGGCCGCTGGCGCGGATTGCGCTGCCGGCTCGGCACCGATAGATTGCAACAATTCCTCCGCCTGCTGCTGCGCCAGATTCTGTGCCTCATCGCTGGGAGCGCCTTGCTGCTCTGGTGCGGCCTGCTGCTCTTGCTCAGGCGCCTGATTGTTGTCTTCGCTTGCTTCAGGTGAATTATTCTGTGCTGCGTCGTTCATAGCTATCCTCTTTTGTTCCTTAGCTATATGCAATCTGGGAGGTAAGTTTTCAAGTAGTGATTCGTAAAACCATTGCATTCTAGGCCATTTATACGTAACACAAACATGAATATAAGCGAAAGGCTATTCATGCGCTCTTTTGACCGAGAAAATAACGAATTACGTCCTATCACCATCGAACCCAATGTGAGCCGCCATGCGGAAGGCTCGTGTCTGGTGAGTTTTGGCCATACAAAAGTACTATGCACCGCTTCGATCGACGAACGCATTCCGCCCTGGCTGCGTGATGCCGGCAAAGGCTGGGTGACAGCAGAATATGGGATGCTTCCGCGCTCCACCGGAAGCCGCAACCCGCGCGAAGCCGCACGCGGCAAACAATCGGGCCGCACTCAGGAAATTCAGCGCCTTATTGGCCGCTCACTGCGCTCGGTGGTTGATTTGAAGGCCATGGGCGAGCGTCAGATCACCGTGGATTGTGACGTGCTGGAAGCGGATGGTGGCACACGCACTGCCTCGATCACCGGTGGCTATGTGGCCATGCATCTGGCATTCAAATATCTGGTGAAAGTGGGCTTGCTGCAAACCATACCCGTCAAACACAAGCTAGCAGCCGTATCATGCGGCATTTGCGCTAACACCCCACTGCTCGATCTGGATTATGAGGAAGATTCTACTGCCGAAGTGGATGCGAATTTCGTAATGACCGATGGCGGACTGATCGTAGAGGTGCAGGCAACAGGCGAAGAACACCCTATGCAGCCCGAACAGTTCCAGCAATTGATGGAGCTTGCACAAAAAGGCGTGAGCGAGTTGACCGCCGCACAACAGCAGGCGATTGCGGCCGCATGAGTGTATTAGCACAGCTGCAGAAAGACGGGCTCGTCATTGCCACCCACAATAAAGGCAAGCTACGCGAAATCGAGGCTATGCTGGCACCGCTTCACATTCAGGTAAGTGCATCGTCAGATCACAATCTTGAAGAGCCTGAAGAAAACGGCGAAACCTTCGAAGCGAATGCAGCCATCAAATCGGAATATACCACTAAAGCCACAGGCAAGCCGGCACTGTCAGATGATTCGGGGCTTGAAGTCGAAGCCTTGCAAGGCGCCCCCGGCATTTTCTCCGCGCGCTGGGGTGGCCCGCAAAAAGACTTTTATCTGGCGATGGACAAAGTGAAAGCGGCACTGGATGAAGTAAAGGCTCTGCCTCCATACAAAGCCAATTTCACCTGCGTGCTGGCACTTAGCCTACCTGCACAACCAACACTTTTTTTCCGCGGCGAGGTGCATGGGCAACTGGAGTTTCCTCCGCGCGGCACGCAAGGTTTTGGCTATGACCCCATCTTTGTGCCCGAAAGCCATACCGAAACATTTGGCGAAATCGACCCTGCGATAAAGCATCAGATGAGCCATCGCGCCAACGCCTTCAGCCTGTTTTGCGACGCATTAAAAGCTTAATTCATCGTAAGGAAACAGTTTGTTTGCTTGCAAGGTCTGAGCCGTCGCCTATACTAATTTCCATGATACGAAACATGTTGGTTTATGCGGTTTTATTATTGGGGTGTTTAGCCCCTGTTACTGCATCTGCCCAAGCCGATAGCGATCCCATCACCCAAACCGAACTGATTACGTCCAGCGCCATGTTGGCACCGGGTGAAAGCGGCTGGCTTGGCTTGCGCATGCGTTTTCGCGATGATTGGCATAGCTATTGGCAAAACCCCGGTGACTCAGGTATTCCAACCACCATTGCGTGGGATGCACCGTCTTACGTAACGATTGGCCCCATTCACTGGCCTGTGCCTGAACGGGTAGACTTCTCCGGTTTGGTCAATTTTGGCTATCACCATGAGGTGATTTTGCTGGCGCCCATTTCCGTGGCAGAAGATGCACCGAAAGAAGCGTTCACTGTGCACGCCAAGGCTAACTGGCTGGTATGTAAAGATATCTGCATTCCTGAGGGCAGTGAGCACACGATTGAACTAAATGCGCCGCATGCCAGTAGTAGTGCTAAAGATAGTACGGACATTCAAACCACCCTCAAGCAGCTCCCCGCCCCATATAAAGGGGAGATGCATTTCCAGTATAATGACCGTACGGTCGAGGCCGTAATTGCCCTGCCCGATACAAAGCGCATCCGCTCCGCTCATTTTTACCCTATCACTCCCGGTATCATCGAAAACGCTCCTCTGCCAATGTGGGAGCAATATGATGGTGCATTGCATTTCACTCTGCAGCGCGGCTCTGGCACCATGGGCGAGACCATGCAAGCAGTGGTGCATGCAACATTTGCGGATGGCAGCGTGTTTATTTGGCATGTAGCGCTTCCTCATCAAAGCGCGCCGCTGCCTACTGCTGATAAAGCAGGTGCCTCTCTCACTTTCATACAAGCCATTATCATGGCATTAATCGGCGGCCTTATTTTGAACGCCATGCCTTGCGTATTGCCTATTCTGGCACTTAAGGTGCTCGCCATCAGCAAAAAAGCCGAGCATGCGCCTGCCGCAGTGCGTATTCAGGGTCTGGCCTATACACTCGGCGTGTTGGTCAGTTTTGCCACGCTTGCAGCCATACTGATTGCGATTCAGCAAGCAGGCACGGCCGTTGGCTGGGGTTTTCAACTGCAATCACCTATATTCGTCGCCGTACTGGTCTATATCTTGTTTCTGGTGGGGCTTAATCTCTCAGGTGCATTTACCCTGCCCTCACTCATGGGCAATGTAGGCAATCGCATCACGCAACAGGATAATCTGGTTGGCAGCTTTATGACAGGCGTGCTCGCCGCTATTGTCGCCACGCCCTGCACTGCCCCGTTTATGGCACCTGCCATCGGCGTCGCGCTTGCCCAACCACCTGTGTTGGCTTTGCTCATCTTCCTGAGCCTTGGGCTTGGACTGGCGCTGCCTTATTTGCTCATCAGTTTTGTGCCCGCTTTGCGTGGCTGGCTGCCCAAACCCGGCGCATGGATGGAACGTTTTAAGCAATTGCTGGCCTTCCCCATGTATGCGGCGGCAGCGTGGCTGCTGTGGGTGCTGAGCCTACAGGCAGGTGACCTTGCCCTGGCGTGGACATTGGCAGGGCTTATCTTCACTGGCTTTATCGTATGGTGGATTGTCGCGACACAATCGCGTTTCACTGTGCTGCTGCTGATACTGGCTCTGTTCGCTGGCCTGACATTCAGTGTGCTGCAATTGCCCAATGAGCCTGCTGCGCGCTCTGCTGCGGCGGATGCCATGTATGAACCTTTCAGCATGGATGCGTTGGAGCAATACCGCGCCGAGGGCAAGCCGGTGTTTGTCAATGCAACCGCGGCATGGTGCATCACCTGTAAAGTCAATGAACGCGTGGCGCTGAATCGTGAGTCCACCCAACAGATATTTGATGCCATGGGGGTTACGTTATTGAAGGCTGACTGGACGAGTCAGGATGAGGAGATAACCACCTTCCTGGCGAGTTTTGAACGTAATGGCGTGCCACTCTATGTGTATTATCCGGCGGATGGAGGAAGCCCTCAGGTCTTGCCGCAATTGCTAACACAAGAGATTGTACGCGAGGCCTTGCAAAACAAGAGCTAGAAGGATTGTTCCAAGCGGGATGGGTTGTAATAAACACATCATTACTTAACTGAGTATATAGATAAGCCAAGGAGAGTTTTATATGCGTATTTTCATGAGTATTATGTCAGCGGCCGCCCTGATACTGTTCGGTGGCATGGCGTCTGCCTGGGCATTAGCGCCGGGCGATAAGGCTCCTGCTTTCACCGCCACTAATGCAAAAGGCGAAACCGTTTCGCTCAGCGACTATGATGGCAAAGTAGTGGTGTTGGAGTGGACCAACCATTTATGCCCATTTGTGAAAAAGCACTATAACGCAGGTAATATGCAGCGTGTGCAGCGCATGGCTGAAAGCCTGGATGCCGTGTGGCTGACCGTGAACTCGTCTGCAGAAGGCAAACAAGGTTATGTTGAGGGTGCAGAAGCCCTTAAAATTGTCGACAAGAACGACGCCGTGATCGACCATTACCTGATTGATCCTGAGGGCGAACTGGGCAAAAGCTATGGCGCCAAAACCACGCCGCATATGTTTGTCATCAACACCGATGGCACCATCGCTTATATGGGCGCGATTGACGACAAGCCAACCGCTGATTCGGCTGATATTGCGGGTGCGGTTAATTACGTAATCGACACGCTAGATGCCATTAAAGATGGCGACCCTATCCCTACCCAAAGCTCTCAGCCTTATGGGTGCTCCGTTAAATACAAAGGGTAAATACAAAGGGTAAGTATAAGGGTTAATCATACCCCATAACGGGCTTGCTGGCCGGAGCGAACACACGCTTCGGCCGCTTGCGTTTTACAGGTTCGGTAATCGAGGCATAAATCTGCTTCTCCGCTTCCATCAGAATCACACCGCCCGTCATAGGCACCAACCGCCCCAACCACTGAAACAGCGGAATCAGACGTAATAAAAAACGGCGGTTCGATGGTGGGAAAAATAAGGCATAATCATCATCCACATGCGTAAACAAATCGCCGCATAAGGTGCTGCGCAACTGGCTGATGGTATAAGGCCGACCTTCAGCAAACGGGCTTGCATGCGCGCGCGCCCAAAAACTCCGGCGGTGTGGCACCACT
>PBPD01000150.1 GCA_002725445.1 Rickettsiales bacterium | reverse complement strand
TTTGCCGAGAATGTTGAGCTGTCGAAAGACATGTTTAACTGCCGCACGCTTAATGACGTGTTCGAAATGCAAAACCGTGTAATGAAAACCAATCTGGACAATTTCTTCAGCGAGTCGCTGAAAATGTCGCAATTGATGTTTCAATGCGCGAGCGAAGTAGCTGAGCCAATTAATCAGCGTATCTCGGAAACCACCGAGCGACTGACCAAAAATATGGCCGCGTAACATTTCGCGCTAACGTAATTACTCCTACAATGCCTCGCGCTCACTTCTGGGCGCGAGGCTTTTTTATGTCTGCGTCATAAATGATTTGGCGTCGCAATGACGCCTGTAAAAAAGCATAAGCCTATTAATAGAAAGTGCGCTTGTATTATGCGGTTGCAGCGCGCTTGAGAATAGCGTGCGTGCTGTTGGCATGGCGCGGTAAGCCCAACGTGTCAAACACATCTACCATCGCTTCGGTCAGCCGTTCCATCATTTCGTTGGTGTGCAACGGGCTAGGGGTAAAGCGCAAGCGTTCGGTGCCGCGTGGCACGGTTGGGTAGTTGATGGGCTGCACATACATACGATGTTTTTGCAGCAGTAAGTCAGACGCCTGCTTGCATTGCACTGGATCGCCAATCAATACCGGCACAATATGGGTCGGTGTTTGCATGACGGGAATGCCTTCATCCGCCATTAACGATTTCAGATAAGTAGCGTTCGCCTGATGCTGCTCGCGTTCTTTGTTGCTTTCCATCAGATGACGGATACTGGCAACCGCACCAGCAGCCAATGCTGGCGGCAGCGAAGTAGTGAAAATGAAGCCCGGCGCATAAGAGCGAATCATATCAATGGTGGCAGAGCTGGCTGCTACATAGCCGCCCATAATGCCAAATGCTTTTGCCAATGTGCCTTGAATGATATCCACCTCATGCATGAGGTTGTCGCGCTCGGCAATGCCTGCGCCATGTTCGCCATACATGCCAACGGCATGCACCTCGTCCAGATAAGTGAGGGCGTTATATTGGCGGGCAAGTTTGCAAATTTCTTTAATCGGCCCGATATCGCCGTCCATAGAATAGACCGATTCAAAGGCGATAATCTTAGGTGCCTTGCGGTCACTTGCATCCAGCAGCTGACGCAGATGATCCACGTCATTATGACGGAAGATTTTTTTCTGTGCGTTACTGCCTCGAATGCCATTAATCATCGAGGCGTGGTTATACTGATCCGAATAAATGATGCAGTTAGGCAAGATGCTGCCCAATGTGCTGAGCGATGCTTCGTTAGCGATATAGCCAGAGGTGAATACGAGGGCTGCTTCTTTTTGGTGAAGTTCAGCCAGCGTTGCTTCAAGCTCAACGATTTTATGGTGTGTGCCTGAAATGTTGCGTGTGCCGCCAGAGCCTGCGCCCATAGTCAGTACGGCTTTTTGCATGGCATCCAGCACGGTTGGGTGTTGCCCCATGCCCAAATAATCATTCGCGCACCAAACGATAACGTCTTCGCCAGACGTATGGCTCTTGGCTACAGGAAACGTACCTGCGTGGCGCTCAAGATCGTTAAAAACGCGATAGCGGCCTTCAGCCTTAATCTTTGCTATCGCCTCTTCAAAATGCTGGCTATAGTCAATTTGTGTCATGCGAACTATGTTTTTTCGTGTGCTTAAGCGCGATTATGACGCTATGGGTTCGTAATTGCAAGGATAGGTCTAGCATTTTTTGGCCCTGCCTTGCCTTGATATTAGTCAATGCCTCCTAAACAGGCCTGAAGCGGTAGGTTGCCAGTACCACGAGCATCAGCAATACGGCTGCCCCAAGTTGGTGCAAGGACGCATAGCCAATCGGCACTACCAGCAATAAAGTGATCACACCGAGTGCAAATTGCACCACCATCATTGCACTGAGGCTTAAGCCCAAATTGCGCCCGTGTGGGGCTGGGCTGTGCTTGTAGCAACGCCATGCCAGTGCAAACACGCTGAGTGTTAGTGCAATCGCGGTCATACGGTGCTGAAATTGCACCATGGTGATATTGTCGATGAAATTACGATACCATGGATCCAGCAGCATCAGTCCGCCCGGCACCCATTTCCCGTCCATCAATGGCCATGTGTTATAGGTTTTTCCTGCATCCCAACCTGCCACCAGCGCGCCTAGCACAATCTGCAGAAATAACAATCCGAGCGTTATTTGCGCAACCCGCCATGTGCCACGTTCGGGAAACTGTAGTGGGGTGGGGCGCAGCTTTAGCCAGCTCCATTGCAGCAATGCCAACAATATAAGTGCTGTGGTCAGGTGAAGTGCCAGCCGCACAGGGGCAACGCGCGGGTCATCAATTAGGCCGCTTTTCACCATCAGCCAGCCAATCACTCCCTGACAGGCAACCAGAATAGCTGCGAGCCAGCCGCGCTGCAGATCACCACCACGCAATGTGCCTTTGAGCGTGAAAAAGATGAGAGGCAGTAATATGACCAGCCCCGTTACGCGCCCAAACAGGCGGTGAATATATTCCAGCCAGTAGATCCGTTGGAACTCATAGATATTCATACCGCGATTGATTTTCTGGTATTCGGGGCTTTGGCGATATTCTGCTAGTGCTTCTTCCCAACCGGCTTCGGTGAGAGGGGGGAAGATGCCGCTGAATAACTTCCATTCCACAATCGACAGGCCGGATTCGGTCAGGCGTGTCAGTCCACCAATGGCTACCATGCCTAGCACACATAGTATGCAGACAAACAGCCAGATACGCACATAGGTATAAGGATCTTTTTGCATGCCGTTTATATACGCAAGGAAGCAATGGGCGGCAAGCAGAATAGGATGACAAGTCGGTAAGGCAGTATCAATTCGGTTGTAACTTCCGGTAGGAGTGCGTATGAGTGAAGCATGCAAAAGACACAGACCGAGCTCTATAATTATAATTTGCATCGCGTGCTGCCCGCACGCAGCCAATGGCCTTTGCGCTGGTTGCTGCTGGGTGTGCTGGCACTGGCGCTATCGGGCTTGCCTGCGATCATACTGGTGATTGCGCGCACTATTGCGCCTGAGACCGGCGCCATGTTTATCAATGCATTTGATGTAGCACTTGCCATCCATGTCGATCTTTCGGTGCTGGTATGGTTTATCGCTATATTAGGTATGGTATGGAGCTTGTTTCTGGATAACGCCCTGGCAGCGCATGCGCCTTTTGTGCGTGGTACGGCATGGTGGGTGGCTTTGCTGGCCTGCTTCTGTATGGCAGCTGCTGCATTTGCGCCTGTAGAGGAGGTGCATTTCAGTAATTATGTGCCGGTTATTGTTAGCCCAACTTTCTTTCTTGGGTTGGGGCTGTTTAGCAGTGCGGTAATCATCATTGCGGGTTATGTATTACTGTTGCCATTGTTTGGCTTAAAGCCACTGAAAGGCATGACGTCACCAGAAGGCGTGCTGGGCTATGCTGTTTATAGTGCGGCATTCATAGTGGTGGTGGCGCTGGCCGTATTTGCGCTTACGGCGGAGTATTTACCCGCGAGCCTGCAAGGCCATACTTATTATGAATATTTGTTCTGGGGTGGTGGCCATGTGCTGCAATTTGCCTATACCCAGCTATTGCTGATTGCATGGTTGTCCCTGTTGTGCGGGGTGACGAAATCGGTGCGTATTAAACCCGTCTGGGTGCTGGCTATATTGTCTGTCGGCCCAATTACCGCGGTAACCAGCTTTTACCCTTTCATCGCAATGGATGTGATGGATGAATGGTTCCGCCGCTTTTTCACCTGGCAAATGGCCATAGCAGGTGGCATTGCTGCGATTGTCTTTGCGGTGCTTATGCTTTGGCAATTATGCACACGAGGCAAAGCCGATGTGACCAAGCGCGCATTATGGTCGAGCCTGATCATGTCATTGCTGGTGTTTGGTGCAGGTGGCTTGTTCGGCGCGGTGATTGACGGGGTGAATGTAACCATCCCTGCGCATTATCATGGTGTTATTGTAGGGGTTACACTGGCGGCCATGGGACTTGCATATCAATTATTGCCGCGTTTTGGTTGTCTGACAGTAGCGCACACGCGCATGGCCTTCTGGCAACCGATTGTTTATGGCGTCGGGCAATTGCTGCATATTGGCGGGCTGGCTATTGGCGGAGGCTATGGGGTCATGCGCAAAACGCCGGGTATTGTGCAGGAAGGTGGCATCTGGGTGGATGTAGCCATGCATATGATTCGCTGGGGTGGCTTACTGGCGGTGATAGGCGGCTTGCTTTTCATTATCGTAATTTTACGTAGCTTGCGCCATAAACGCGCACATTAAGTTTTTCGCGAAGGAAACCCGTTTGATGCGCCGTATAACTTGCGTCCTACGGTATTTTGTGGAAAATACCGAGTAATTTTAGCACTGGAGTGTAATATGCGTTTAACATCCAAACTTATTGTAGCCGTTAGCGCCCTTGCGCTGGTGGCATGTAACCAGCAAGGCGGCATTGGCAATGCAGGCACCAAACAAACCGTAGGCACCGTTGGCGGTGCAGTGGTTGGTGGCGTGTTGGGTTCGAAAATCGGTGGCGGCACTGGTCAAGGTATTGCTATTGGCGTTGGCACCTTGCTTGGCGCGCTGGCCGGCAGCGAAATTGGTAAATCGCTGGATCGTTCCGACATGCTGTATGCGCAGCAAACCAATCAGCGCGCGCTGGAAACTGCACAGCCTGGGCAAAGCCTGCCTTGGAGCAATCCGGAAACCGGTAATCGTGGTACGGTGACACCGTCGAACTATTACCAAACTGCTAGTGGCCAGTATTGCCGCGAATTCAGCCAAACCATTTATGTGGATGGCCGCAGCGAAAAAGGCTATGGCACGGCGTGTCGTCAGGCTGATGGCAGCTGGCAGATTGTAAATTAATTAAAAAACGAGAGTGTGTGATGAGCGAAACAGAGGCGTACTATCCTCAGGGTGACCTCATGAAAGGCAAACGTGGCCTTATCATGGGTGTGGCAAATGATAAATCGATCGCCTGGGGGATTTCCAAGGCATTGGCGGCACAAGGCGCCGAGCTGGCTTTCACCTTTCAGGGTGAAGCATTGGAAAAACGCGTACGCCCGCTTGCTGAGAGTGTGGGAGCCGAACTGATTCTGCCGTGCGATGTAAGCGATGATGGTAGCATCGACGCAGTCTTCGACACGCTCAATAAAGAGTGGGATGGCAAGCTCGACTTTGTGGTGCATGCGATTGCCTTCTCCGACAA
>PBPD01000149.1 GCA_002725445.1 Rickettsiales bacterium | reverse complement strand
GGCCATCGCCAAGGTAGCCGCCTCCATCAAGGAGTATGGATTCCGCCAGCCGATTGTGGTGGATGAGGATATGGTTATCATCGCCGGTCATACACGACTGCAGGCAGCGCAACAGCTTGGCCTGACGAAAGTGCCGGTGCATACCGCAACCGGCTTAACCGCTACGCAGGTGAAAGCCTACCGCCTTGCCGATAATCGCACCGCGCAGGAAGCGGAATGGGATGACGAACTGCTCGGATTGGAACTCGGCGAACTGGCGGAGCAAGGCTTTGATCTTGATCTTACTGGCTTTGATGGTGACGAGCTGGAAAAGCTGCTCGCTGAGATTGACGTAGGCGGTTTGACTGATGATGACGATGTGCCGGAAGCGCCAGAAACTCCGGTTAGCAAACCGGGTGATGTGTGGGTGCTGGGCAACCATCGTTTGATCTGCGGTGACAGTACCGATGCGGCTGTGCTTGATACGCTGCTCGATGGCCAGCTGGTGGATATGGTGTTCACCGATCCACCCTATAATGTGAATTACGGCGATACGGCCAAGGATAAAATCCGCGCCAAAGGCGGCGCGAAAGCCGGTCGCAAGATTATGAATGATAATCTCGGTAACGAGTTTGAAGCCTTCCTCACGGATGCTTGCGCCAACATGCTGCGCGTGACCAAGGGTGCGCTTTACATCTGCATGAGCTCCAGCGAATTAGACACGCTGCAAAGCGCGTTCCGCTCCTCGGGCGGCAAATGGTCGACCTTTATCATCTGGGCGAAGAACACCTTCACCCTTGGCCGCTCCGATTATCAGCGCCAGTACGAACCCATCCTCTATGGCTGGAAGGAAGGCAATGACCATTACTGGTGCGGTGCGCGTGATCAAGGCGATGTCTGGTTTTTCAATAAGCCGCAGAAGAACGACCTGCACCCCACCATGAAGCCGGTGGAGCTAGTCTGTCAGGCGGTAAAAAACTCCAGCAAAAGCAAGGATATTGTGCTCGATAGTTTCGGCGGTTCAGGCTCAACCCTGATTGCCTGCGAAAAGCTCGGGCGCTATGCGCGGCTGATTGAACTGGACCCAGCCTATTGTGATGTAATTGTCAAACGCTGGGAAGAGTTCACCGGCAAAAGCGCAGTGCTCGCCGGTGAAGAAAAGGATTTTGCAGTTGTCGCTGCGGAGCGTCAGGCCGCTGCCTGAGGCTCGATGATGCGATAGCTGCGCGTGCCATCCTCAGCAAAGCTGGGCTGGATGTCCAATCCTTGTTTTTTACGCAGGTTGGAGAGATGGCCACGCACCGAATGTGGCTTCCACTCGGTGGCTTTGATGAGTTCATCCAAGGTGGCTCCTTGCTCACGCTTTAGCAGGTTGATGATAATCGCCTGCTTGGTTTCGCGCTTTGGTGCTTCCACCGGTGCGGTTGCTTTGGGCTTAGGTTGAGTTTTCTTTTTAGCTGTTTTGGTCATGGATAACTCCTTGTTTTGGTTCATGTTCTGCCCCTTAAGGACAATCCCATGAATGCTTGGAACCGGGTGCTTATCAAGTCAATTAGACAAGAAAATCGAAGAATAAGAGAGCGTTAGATGACAACGTCCTATCCGGTATCCACCATCGCCAAATTGTTCGGCCTGACCGAGCGTCGTGTGCAGCAATTGGCCAAGGATGGCATCATACCGAAGCCGGAAAAGAACCAGTACGAGCTGGTCGGCAGCGTTCGCGCCTACATCAATTATCTACAGCAACGCGCCTTCGGCAAAGGTGCCGCCCCGCGTGACACGCATCTGGAGCGTGCGCGGCTGATTAAAGCGCAAGCCGATATGGCCGAGATTGATCTGGCAGAGAAAACCGGTGCGCTGGTGACAGTGGACCGGCTGGAGGCTGACTGGATGGCGATGGTGAATGCCTGCCGTTCGAAGCTGCTCTCCATCCCCACCAAGGTGGCCTACCAGATTTCTAACCTCAAGGACCCGGAGGAGATTGAGAATTTCCTCAAGCGCACCATCCACGAGGCATTAACCGAATTAGCCAGTTACGAGCATGATGACAGCGAAGACCTACAGCCAGATGATCAAGACGGTGATATCGGCTTGGACGCCACCACCGGAATTGACGGTGAGCCAGTGGGCCGATCAGCACAGGAGGCTTAGCCCCGAGGCCAGCAGCGAGCCGGGCCGCTGGGTGACTGACCGCGCACCCTATCAGCGCGGCATGATGGATGCGGTGAATGAACCGGGCGTGTCGGAGGTGGTCTATATGACCAGTTCGCAGATCGGTAAAACCGAGATTCTGAATAATATCCTCGGCTATTTCACGCATCAAGACCCGTCACCGATGCTGATGATTCAGCCCACGCTGGATATGGCCGAGACATGGAGCAAGGATCGCCTTGCGCCGATGATACGCGACACGGAAGTGCTCACCGCGCTGTTTAAGGACCCGAAATCCCGCGACAGCAACAACACGCTGCTGCATAAAAAATTCGCCGGTGGCCATATCACCATGGCCGGTGCCAACAGCCCGTCCTCACTGGCCAGCCGTCCGATACGGATTGTGCTGCTGGATGAGGAAGATCGTTATCCGTCCTCCGCAGGTGCGGAAGGTGACCCGGGATCGCTGGCACAGAAACGTTCAACCACCTTTTGGAATCGGCTGCTGGTTACGGCCAGCACGCCTACCATCGAGGGAGAGAGCAAGATTGATGCGCGGTATCAGCAGAGCGATATGCGCCGTTATTATGTGCCATGCCCGGAATGCGGCACGTTTCAGGTGCTCAGCTGGGCGCAGGTGAAATTCGACAAGGAACACCCCGAAAGCACGCGCTACGAGTGCGAGCATTGCAAAGTCAAGCTACAGGAAAGCGATAAAATATGGATGCTATCCCACGGAGAATGGCGAGCCGAGGCAGCGTTTAATGGCGTGGTCGGGTTCCATATCTCCGAGCTCTATAGCCCATGGGTCAAATGGTCAGACATGGTGGTCAGCTTCCTTAAAGCGAAGCGATTGCCGGAAACGCTCAAGGTTTGGGTTAATACCTCGCTGGGCGAGACATGGAAGGACAAGACGGAGGGCGTAGACCCGTCCGGATTGCTCAAACGTAAGGAAAACTGGGGTCGCATCGCACCGGAGGGCGTGATTGTGATTACCGCCGGTATCGATGTGCAGGATGACCGGCTGGAAGCCGAGGTCATCGGTTGGGGCTTGGCGCAGGAAAGCTGGTCATTACAATATCACGTGCTGCATGGCGATCCGGCGCAGAATAAGGTCTGGGAAGATCTGGACAGGGTGCTGCACCAGACGATTCAGTCTGCCGATGGTCGCACTTTATCGATGTCTGCCGCTTGCGTGGATTCCGGCGGGCATCAGACGCAGCGCGTCTATGAATATTGCAAAGCGCGTGAGCATGAGCGCGTGTTTGCCATCAAGGGTGCCAGCCAGATTGGCAAACCGCTGGTGAGCAAGTTTAGCAAGAACAACAAGCTGCGCGTGAAGCTGTTCACCATTGGCACCGATACGGCCAAGCAGATGCTCTATTCCCGGCTGAAAATCCATCAGCCCGGACCGGGGTATTGCCATTTTCCGGCAGATTATCCGGAGGAGTATTTCAAGCAGCTGACCGCCGAGCGCATACAGACCAAATTCGTCAACGGCCATCCCACCCGTGTGTGGGTGATGCCCAAAGGCAGACGCAACGAGGCGCTCGACTGCCGGGTCTATGGCATGGCGGCGCTGCATATCCTGAATCCGAACCTCGATGCGCTGGCACAAAGCCAAGAGCGCGAAAAGCTGACGCGGCAGGAAAAACAGAAAACCAAGCAATCCCGTAGCTCCGAATGGATGGGCTACGAGGATTGGAATTTTAACTGAGGCAAGCATGGCACTGACATCAACACAGGCACAAACCGCGCTCGATGCATGGATCGCCGCTGATCTCGCCGTGGCCAAGGGCCAGAGCTATTCGATGAACGGACGCTCGCTGACCTTGGCCAATGCGAAGGAAATACGCGAGCAGATTCAATATTGGGAGCGCCGTGTAGCGGCCTTTGCCGCCGGTTCAAGCGGAGGCGCGGCATTGGCGGATTTTAGCGATGCGTAATATTTTCGACAAAGCAATCGAGGCGATCTCGCCTGAGGCGGCTCTGCGGCGTGATACCGCACGCAAGATACTGGCAGCGCAGCGTGCCTATGAGGCGGCACAGCCCTCACGCCTGCGCAAAACCAAGACCGATCCCGGTTCCGGTGACGCGATTATTGAGCGTGCGGGTGAATCGCTGCGCCTGCAGGCACGACATCTTGATGAAAACCATGATCTGGCTGGTGGCGTGCTGGATTGTCTGGTCGCCAATGTGGTTGGGCGCGGTATTACCGTGGAGCCGCAGGTGAAGCAGAAAAACGGTGAGCTGGCCAAGGAGATTAACGACCAGCTGGTAGAGCTTTGGGAGGAATGGATACGCTTTCCGGAAGTCACATGGGAATGCCACTGGAATCACATGCTACGCTTGTTGGCGCGGCACTGGTTCCGCGATGGTGAAGTGTTGGTCAAACATATCCAAGGCACCTCGGCCAATATCGACCATGGCACGCTGGTGCCATACTCGCTGGAGCTGATTGAAGCGGATTATCTGCCTTTTGATCACAATGACCAGAAGCGCAATATCGTCCACGGTGTGGAAAAGAACGGCTGGGGTCGGCCCAAAGCCTACCACCTCTATAAAGACCATCCCGGTGACGCGCAGGTATTGGCGCTCAAGCAGGATATGAAACGCTTTACCGCTGATAAAATCCTGCACCTAAAATTGACCCGCCGCATCAGCCAGACACGCGGCGTATCCATCTTCGCCAGCGTGCTGACGCGCATGGAGGATATTAAGGATTACGAGGTGTCCGAACGCTTGGCCGCCAAGGTCGCGGCCAGCATTTGTGCCTATATCCGTAAAAGCCTCGATGGCCCGACCTCCGGATTGCAGATGGATGATGCCGGTAATCGGCTCATGAAAATGCAACCGGGGATGATTTTCGACAATCTGCTCCCCGGTGAGGAAGTCGGCATGATCGACAGCAACCGGCCCAACTCGATGCTGGAGCAATTTAGAAACAGCCAGCTGCGAGCGGTCGCTGCCGGAACCAACACCAGCTTTTCCAGCATCGCCAAGGATTACAACGGCACTTACAGCGCCCAGCGGCAGGAATTGGTCGAGCAGTCGGTGCATTACGCGGTGCTGCGTGAATATTTCATTGAACGCTGCGTGCGCCCAATCTGGGAGCGGTTCGTGGATATGGCCGTTTTATCCGGCCAGCTGAAAGTGCCGCAAAGCGCCATTAACCCGCGCACTCTGAAGAAAGCCGGATTCCAAGGGCCTACCATGCCATGGATTGACCCACAGAAGGAAATCACCGCCGAGGAAAAAGCGGTGCAGTCGGGCTTCAAATCCCGGGCGCAGGTCATCCGCGAGCGTGGCGGCAATCCACAGGACGTATTCGAACAAATCAAGCAGGAGCGCGAACAGGAAAGCGAGGCCGGGATCAGTTTCACCACCTCTCAGCCAGCCAAGGCCGCTGCCGATAACCCATCACAGGAGAATGAAGATGAGCAAGACACAGGCGAAAAGCCAGCCGGAAAAGATGCCGCAGGAGCTACTGACAAGGCAGATTGACCTCAACCGCGATTCCATCATTGACCCCGAAAGCCGCCTCGTGCGGCTTTCTTTTTCTTCGGAAGAACCGGTCACGCGCCAGAGCTTTTTCAGTGAGCCATGGATTGAGGTGCTTGGCCACGCCGATGGCGAGGTGGATTTCGAGCGCCTCAATAACAGCGCACCGCTGCTTTATAACCATGACCGCTCCGAGCGCGACAACCGCATTGGTGTGGTTGAGCGTGCGTGGATTGAAAAAGGCCGTGGCTATGCCGAAGTGCGCCTTTCCAAACGCGCCGAGGTGGAAGGCATCTGGCAGGACGTGCGCGATGGCATCCTGCGCAATGTGTCGGTCGCGTACCGTATCAATGAGCGGAAATTACAGGAAGAAAACGAAAACACACCGGACCTCTATCGCGTGACCAGCTGGACACCGATGGAAATCTCTCTGGTCGATATTCCAGCCGACGCATCCGTTGGCATTGGCAGGAAACTGGAGGAGCGCATCCTCCCTTCACAACCCCAACTTAAGGAGAAACCTATGCCTGAGGCTACAAACGAGTTGCCCGAGCGTGCCGCATCAGTGGAAATTGACGAAACGCGTAAGGGTGAAATCATGGGTGAAGGTGCCAAACGGGCGCTGGAATCCGAAAAACTGCGCCGGAGTGAAATCCGCGCACTCTTTACCAACTATGATGACCATACGGAGGTACGCGATCAATGTCTGGATGATCCGGCTATTGATATCAACGAGGCTCGCAAATTGCTGTTAGAGGCAATCGGCAAGCAGGAGCAGCCCACCGCCGCCGGTCAGCGCATTGAAATGGGCGAAAGCGATGTCGAGAAATTCTCTCGCGCCGCCGGTGATGCCATCGCGTTCCGCGC
>PBPD01000148.1 GCA_002725445.1 Rickettsiales bacterium | reverse complement strand
GCATCAGCACGGGTATTCCGAAATTTGACGCGCATTTGAAGAACGAGGATTTCTTTAATGTAGAGAAATACACAACGGCTACCTTCAAAAGCACGGATATTAAAGTAACCGGAGAGAAGACCGCTGTTATCACCGGCGAATTGTCGATGCTGGGCAAAACAGCGCCGCTGGAGCTGGAAGCAACGCTTAATAAAATCGGTGAGAACCCATTTAACAACAAGCAGGTTGCAGGTTTCTCACTGCGTGGCACCGTTTACCGCTCTAAATATGGCATCAACTATGCGTTGCCTGCTGTGCCAGATTCGGTGGATCTGATTATTGAAGCCGAAGGCATCAAAGCGGAGTAATCATATGCAGTGGCGAAATGATGATGTGCGCTATGGTGCTATAGCCAAAATGTTTCATTGGTTGTTGGCAGTGTTAGTGATTGGCATGCTGGCTTTTGGCTTCTACATGGACAGCCTTGCCTTCAGTCAGGAGACCGTGAAACTCTATGGCCTGCATAAAAGCATCGGCGCGATTATACTTGCGGGCATGGTGTTGCGCTTGGCGTGGCGTCAGGCAAACGCGGTGCCTGCCTTGCCACAGGATATGGATCGCTTGAAACGTCTGGCGGCACATCTCACGCATTATGGCCTGTATGCGTTGCTGATTGCTATGCCGCTGTCTGGCTGGTTAATGTCGTCTGCTGCAGGATTTCCTGTGTCAGTGTTTGGGTGGCTCACCTTGCCTGATTTGATAGCAAGCGACAAGCAGCTGAAAGAGCTGTTTGAAGAGGCGCATGAGCTGATGGCTTTTGCCATTATTGCGTTGGTATCGCTGCATGCACTGGCCGCGCTGTATCATCATTTCGTCCGCAAGGACACCATTCTAAGGAGAATGTTGCCATGGTCGAAGGTGTCCGTGTCTTAAGTTTTGTAATCGGCGGTTTGGCAGCCGGTGTGGTCGCAGGTAAAGCGCTGGCGGCTGAACCGCAGGCATTTGTGCTGGAGCCTGCCCAAAGCGAGATTCATTTTACTGCAACCCAGAACGGTGCAGAGGTGAAGGGGGAGTTTACGTCTTTCACTGCGCCCGTGCTGCAATTTCACCCCGATGCATTGGCCGATAGCAAGGTCGTGGTGGAGGTGGCACTGGGAAGCGTCAGCATGAGCTATGACGAGGCAGTCAGCACATTACAGACGCCAGAATGGTTTAATGTGGATGCATTTCCTACCGCACGCTTTGAAACCACCGCATTTAGCGCTACCGATGAAGGCAGCTATTTGGCTGAGGCCAATTTGCGTATCAAAGGCAAAACGGTGCCTGTGCGTTTAACCTTTGATATAAACCGTTTTGACGAAGTAGGCGCTGATGTCACCGGACGCACGGTGCTTAAACGCACCGATTTTGGCATTGGCTGGGATGCAACCGACACCGTTGCCGATGCCGTGCCCGTTACCATTCACTTCACAGCTAAACGCGCAGAGTAACTGCTTACGCCCCGAGCGTTTTAATCTCTGACTGAATCGACACGTTATTGGTAATAAACGCGTGGTATGGCAGCTTGCGTGTGTGCTGGAACAGTACAAACACACTCAGTGCAAAGCTTAGCAATGCCGACAAGAAGTAGCCATATCCATAATATTGGAAGCCATAATCCAGCGAAATCACCGTGAACAAAATGTTCGTGCCCAAGAAGAACAGATAGATCAGCATGGTGCTACGGCGGCAATCGAAATACGACAGAATCACTGTCGCAAATAGCAGTAGAACGTGGAAGAACGCGCCTAACGTGCCCAGACGGAACATGCTAAGCTGCATGAAGAAAATATACATATATTCAAATATCTGCGGCGCGAGCACAATGCAGAGGAAGCACACCGCACCTTGCAGGAAGATCACGTTACGCGCGCCCTGATAGATGCTGTCGTTAATCTGCGCCTGAAACTTGCGAATACGCTTCATCGGCGAATGTTCCAGAATATTGCGATAGAAGCGGCGGTAATGGTGGAAGAATTGGGTTTCCACGCTGAATACAAACAAGGCGAGCGATGGCACAATCGTCAGATAGGCAAGGAACATCGCACTGTCATAGTCGGGGTAGAATATCATTTTGGTTTGCAGGGTGGTGGCCTCAGGCGCAAACCACATGATCCATTTATCGGCCCAGATCGCGGCGTTATAGAACAGACCGCCAATCGCTAATTCCCAGTATTTTTTGAAATAAGGCTTCAGCGCAAATTCGCGCGTCAGGCGGTACGGATATTCCGCCATGATGCGCGCAATCAGCATGAATACGATGATGGCCAGCCCGATATTAAAACCGGTCAACATGCCCACAGCGTGGAACTTGCCACTGAGCAAGCCCGATGCCAGCACGGCAATCGCCATGCCGATCACAAAGGCCTTGGACACGGCGTTATAGTCTTTAAGGGCAGTCAAATATACGCCCAGCAGCCAAACAGACGAGATGAGGAAGATGTTCAGAAACCCGCTCAAGCGCAATGCCAGCGACATTTCGAAATAATAGGCATAGAAAAACAGCGCAACCGGCAGCTGGATTAAATATACCAGCACCAGACTCTCCACCATGACGGTAGGGGCGGTGGTAACGTTCTGCACGTGAATACGGTCGGCCAGATAGCGGGTGATCACCATGAAAACAGGCGCGGCAAGCACCAGCGAGAATGAGAAATTATAAATGATAACGCCACGGAAATTAAGGAGCTCTGTATTATCACCCGCGCCACCATACAGCAGGGTGATGCCGGCCAGCGCCAATACGGTGAACAACCAGGGGCCGGCGGTTGCCATAGCCGAGTGAAAATACGCACCAAGAATGCCCATCAAATCGTCTTTGACGGCCAGCTTGTTTAGCTCAAAACCAATCCCTGCCATGTTACCTTCCTAAGTATTTGCTGTAGAGTTGACGATAGTGCTGCTGCACCATCTTCTCATCATAGAATCGCGCGACACGTTGACGGATCGCATTCGAATAGGCCTGATAACGCTCTTCATCCGCCAACAGGCGATAGACCGCATCGGCGGTAGATGCAGGTGAGGCCAATGGTGTAATGACACCGCCGTCACCGAATTCGTCTTCTTCATTCACGTGACCGTATACCAGCTCGCTACATGCCCCCACATCGGTAGCCACAATTGGTATGCCTGCTGCGCCTGCTTCCAGAATCACCAGCGGTTGCGCTTCGGACAGGCTGGTCAGCACCAACACGTCAATCTCGGGCAGATAATCATCCACGCGTGCCATGCCGGTGAATGCCACGGTATCCTGCAAATTCAGCAGTTCCACCATGTTCTGGCATTCTTCGTAATACATCGGATCTTCTTCGGTCGGGCCGATGATATAGGCTTGCAGGTCTGGCATATATTGGCGCAGCATGCTGCACGCACGAATGAAGGTTTTGACGTCTTTAATAGGTACCACGCGGCCAATCAGTGCAATGGTAGGCGTTTTGCTGCGCGGGCGTACCAGCGCGCTATAGCGTGAAATATTTACGCCATTTGGGATGATCAGCATTTTGTCTTCAGAGGCGCCATCTTCCAATTGGAATTTTTGGTTGCCCTGGAAGAGGGTGATTACCGCGTCGCTTGCGTCATAGCAGGCATGCGAGAAGTTGTTGATCGCGTCGATCCACAGATCGCGCAAGTCACGCTTTGGTTTATCGATGGTAAGCGCCTTGGAGGAGGTTTCTTCCAGCCAGTCTGCGGAGATCACCTCAATACGGCGCTCGTTAGTGTAAATACCATGTTCGGTCAGCATGACAGGGCGGCCGGTTTCGATCTTGGCGCGTGCGGCCATCAGGCCCGCATAGCCAGTGCTCATGGCGTGATAGACGCCTGCTTTTGGCAAATCGGCCAGCAATATGGAGTAGATGCCGCCGGCAATCGCACGGTAGCTCCAGAAATAATCGAGGAAGGAGTGGTCATCAAACCCTTCTTCGTACAATTCCAGCAGGTGATTCCATGCTTCTTCATTATCGAGCAACGCACCAGAGCCAAGGGATACATTGGTTGATTTCAATGCATCGATGATCTGCCTCATCTCGTCCAGTCCCATGCGCTTCTCGCTGGTGAGCGAACGAATAGCGGGTTGCAAACGGTCATGCAGGTCTTCGGCGGTGCGGCGATTGATTTTGCCACCTTCCGGCAATTGTTGCAGGCGAATAGTGGTCAGCCCGACAACATTCGATGGCAAATTATATTTCAGATCCAGATCGGCATCGCGCGGCACAATTGCCAGCAGATGAAAACGCAGTTGCGACTGGTCTTCGATCAGCCCGTGTGCCCAGCCCGATACGCCACCCGTAACATACGGGTAGGTGCCTTCCAGAATCAAACAAACATCGGCTTGGTTCATAGCTTACGCTCTCCCAGACCATAGCTCCACCGCGTCTGACACGCTAGGAGGCAGGTTCTCATTTCCTTTTACAAAGCTGCCATATTCCACCATGGCACGGCGCAGTGCGCGGTAATCCTGCAGGTGATACAATGACTCAAAGTACCACATGATCATATTGGTTGAGCGCCATCCGCGATCTAAGGCGTGGCGGAACCATTCTGCAGCTTCTTCCCAGTCTTTGCTACGGAAGAGCAGGCGGCCAATAGACGCCCATGCCTCAATCGAGTTGGGATCGTGCTGCAAATATTCTTTATAGGTTTCGATGGCTTTCTGGCGGTTCATCGACTCGCGTTCCGGATCCAGCAAGCCCGTGTAGGCATAATCATCGTAATATTTAGCCAGTGCAAACAACAGATGCGTGTTGTTTGGTGCTTTACGACGCGCCAGCTCAATACGTTCCAGCTTACGCATAAACTGGCTTTCAATTTTCGCCACGGCAGTTGCCGCCTGCACGCGGATGGCGTTACTTTCGTCGCGCAGGGCTTTTTGGAAGGCAGGCGCAAGGCGTGCATGGAATTGCAGCGTCATTTTACTAAGCGCCCGGCGTTTTTGTTCGTCCGAGCCGATGCTCATCACCTCGATGAAAGGCATCACACCATAATCGCGTGGGTTCTCGTCGCGCCCCAGCACAATATCATCATAAATTTCTTCGGCTTCCGACTGAATGTCGCGCGGGAAGATAGTGGCAAACCACTCATTAAACGATAGCGAGCCTTGGCGAAATAGCACATGCAGCACAAAGCAGAAAAGCGTGCCCAATGCGCCAAACAAGCCCATCACCGACGTGCTGATGGCAAGCAGTAAGAAGAAGGGCGCATCTATGCCTGCGCGGTATTGCCCCCAGGCCAAAAAGGCGGCAACGCCTGAAAAGATCAGATGAAACAGTACAAACACATAGCCAGCGATTACACCGTCGAGTGCAAAATAGGTGATCAGCCCGTGCAGCAATGTGAGTATCACTGCGGAGATGAGAAACAATCCATTATTAGCCGAAGCATAGTCGTGGGTGTGCGCGGTGTGCACATCCTCTGGCTTCAGGATGTCTTCTACATACTGATAGTAATCTACATTATGCTGCTTCATGGAGACTCTGTACTATGAATGAGAAATTAACATCGTCTGGCAAATTACGCAGATTGTCAGCCAGATCCTTAGAGATCTTATCGCGTACAATGTTGGCACCTTGTTGACTGGTAGCAGGCAACAGAACGGAGTATTCTTCGCCGTCGGTCTGATAGTCAAATGCCAGATCTACGCTGCGCAGCACTTTTTGTACCGAGGCGGAAAGCTGGCGCGCTACACGCATTTCAGCTTCGCTATCCAGGGTGTTTGCATTGTTCAGCTTGATCACCAGCAGGCTCAAATCAAAGCCAACACGTTTGGCCAGACTACGCAAATACTCGCTTTGGCGACGGAAGAAGTTGAAGGTCATGAGGTTGTTTTCAGGATTAACAACGCTTTCGTCTTTCACCGTCTGATAATAGCGCGCATTCACCATGGCGGTGCCCACCCATTCGCACAAAGCGCGGAAGGTTTCTACCGTGTTCAGGCTTAGCGATACGAAAGACATTTGCTCAATCTTCAGCATGCCGACCACATTGCCACTGTCCGGGTCAATCACGGGGCCAGCGAGAATGCCTTGTGCATCTAGCAGGCCTTCTTGGTCTTCGTTGGCGACACACAGCACATGCTGTTGGCTGATGACCGATTTATATAGCGGGCTGAACGAGTCGATTTCGCGCGCATAACCATCTGTGTCGTCCCAACCGTGGATGATATTGGCCGAGAGTTTGTTATTCTCATCCAGCATAAACACCGAGAATTTTTGCGGCCCAAGAATAGCCTGCACCAGATTTTCGATACCTTGCAGCACCGCTTTGGGATCGAGGCTTTCGACTGCTTTGGCAGCACGATACGCTTCTACTGACGAAGTCAGCTGGCCAGCCACCTGCACCTCAAGATTTTCTTTACGGGCTTTCACCACACGGTAGGACTCTGCAATTGTGTCCTCACGGTCGCGTGATTCATCCAGTTCTTTTTCGATTTTCTGGCGTTGACGGATGTGACGCTGGCGTACTTCGCCGAGAATAACGGCGGTAACAACCCATAACAGCGGATTAAGCGCTGCGTAGTAAATATAAGTATACCAATCCATACCATCGGGTTGCGGCGGCATATTGCCCAGCAACAGAACGATAGAGGCCAGAATGGCTGCAACGAGTGCTTCGTTCGTGCCATATTGTACGGCTGCCGCCAGAATAATAATCCAGAATGGGTGCGGTTCCACTCCCCAATAGCGGTTGCCGTCAAAGGCCGCTGCATCCAGCAGCAATGCTACCACCAAAAATACCGCTATTTCTATCAGAGCCGAAACCCGGATACCTGCGATTGTTTTATCTGTTCCCATCATAGTCTGTTTCTCACTGTCTAGACGTTAGAATCGATAGAGTAAATGGCCACCCAACTGGGTAACGTTATTGTTTGTATTGTTAGACTCCAGCCCGTAACGGAAGCGAGCCTGCGCCTCCAGGTCATTGGTTAGTTGCTGTGTCAAACGGCCTTCAATCTGCGGACCATGTTCGCCCAGCCGGTTGAATGCATAACCCGCCACCAACTGACCGGATGTCGTGTCGCTAAAGTCATGTTGGAAGATCGCCGAGAAGAAGTGGATCTCGCGGGAGGTCAGCTCGAACGGCGCATAGAAATTGCCATTGATGCCAACGGCACGTTGTTTCTTATCCAGATATTCCCCGTCAAAGCCATAGCCTACCGCGATGTACGGGTCGGCTTCCTGCAACATACGAATCACGCTACCACGCACCAGTACCGAGGTGGCAACATCATCGGCATCAGCGATGTTATAATTATTCAGCGACACTTCAGAGGCGAAGGTGGTTTTCGGATTGATCTGAGCGGTATGTTTGAAACCAACACGGTCACGGTTTGCTTCTTTCACCACGGCGTCCACAAAGTCCCAGTAAGGTTTGTGATATTCACCCAGCAGCTCGGTGCGACCCAGTTGATTGCTGAAGGCATAATAGGCGCCTGCACCTACGGTGTCGTTATTGGTGAAGAGGGCGCCACGTGCACGGCTTCCATCTTCCAGATTATAGGCCACGAAGAATTCCCCGCGCTGCACATTATCCTCTGTATCGGTAATAACACCTGTGCTTTCATTGCGGATCTCAGAGCCTTCCACAAAGTTGTTTTGCACCACTGCGCCAACTTCTACTTTCTCGTTCACAAACACTTTGCCGGCTGCGGTAGTAATTTGCTCATCGCTGTTACCGATACGGCGCCATTCGTGGTCGATCATGACCTGCTGGCCATGTACTTTCTTGATGTCGTCATACAGGCGGGCGATATCTTCGTTTTCCGGGGGGATAGTAGAGGCTTTATCCAGCAGACGTAGCGCTTTATTCCAGTTGCCGCTGTAATTCTCGGCATTTGCAAGATAGCCCAGATACTGCGCATCGTCTTCAAAATGTGGCTCAATCGCATGCAAGCGCGCCAATGCCTGATGTTCTTTGCCTGTTTCCAGCTCAATCCGCGCATACAGTAATTGCAAGCGTAGGTCTTGCTGACGTGCCATTTCCTCTTGCGGGCTCAGCATGCGTTGTGCGGGCACAATGCGCGCTCCATTCGCAGAAACAGGCTGATAGCGTACCGTGTAGCCGGGCTTTGCGGTCACCAGCACTTTATCATGGGTGACTTGTGTGTTTTCTACCCAGTCAAAGCGTTCATCATTGCCAAGCTGCAGTGGGTCGGTGTCACCTACGGGCTCGCTGAAGGTAATCTCAAGCTCGCGCCCGTTGCTGTGGCGGCTAAAGCCTTGCACATAAGGCGAGTTGACGCCAACCGTGCCCATGCGTTGACCGCGAGCATTTGGGTCATACTGGTTCGCTACCGCTTTGGCTTCATCGTAGTATTTATACTCAATCAGCACGCTCATAAAGTCGGCCAGCAGTGTTTTGTTGTTAGGATACAGTTGCAGCAGACGGCGGAAACCGGTGCTTGCTTCGGTATGAGCGCCAAGATGGAATTGGCTGGTATATAGAATAGACTGTGCCTCGACATCAGGATTCATCAAGCGGCTGGCATTTTCATAGGCTTGCTGGAAATGGTAATGCGAAGCCTCGGTCTGGCCAGCGCGTTTAGCCAGCTGTGCCTTATAGAAATGCGCCATATACGGATTGGTTTGCGGGCGAGGGCTTTGCTGATGCACATTCAAATACTGATTCAGATAGTTCTCTGCGCCTGAATAGTCAGATTGCGAGAAGGTCAGAACACCCAGATCGTGCAAGGTTTTTTCATGACCCGGTGCCAGCGAGTTGATTTTGCGGTTGGTAACCACAGCGGCCTGTTTGAAGCCAAATGCCTGCGCAATCTCTGCATAGTCACTGAGGGCGTCAACACTGTTGGTCGCATTCACCCATTGTTGCATGCCTTGATCGAAGTCACCCGGCTTGCCATGGGTTGCCAGTGCCGTGAAATATTTGCGACGCAGCGCAGGGTAGCGCAAGCTGCCCGGATTGCTGGTTACAAACTGCATCAGGGTGAAATCATCGGTGTAGCTGCTGATATACTCAATCCATTTTGCACTCTCCGCACCTACAGAATTACGTGCGCGCTGATCCAGCCATACGATTTGTTCTGCATTCAGGCGAGGGCCCCACAGGAATAATAGTTCCTGCACATCGCGGCTGAACGCACCGTTTTTCGCTGCGAGCAGTTTGAAGATTTCGATTGTGTCGGCACGGTGGCCATCATTCAGCAGCTCAAACGCTAATTCACGACGGCGCTGGTCTGCTACTTCTTGCGAGAAAGCCAATTTAAGCATCGCTTCGCGCGACAGTTTTACGGGCGCGGAGGCAGCCGTGCGAGCGCTTGCTACATTGTGGGTTTGATCATACAGGCGTTTCCATTCACCGCCGCGGCTGGCATATTTGCGAATGTAGGGCAGGGCAGCGGAACGATTGCCGCCATTGATCAGCATGAATAAATATTCCAGCTCGCGCTGCTGTGTGAGCTCGTCGCTATCCAAGCGTGTAGTAATGTGGCGGGTTAGCTCGGTGCGATATTTGCTGTTATTACGTGCCAGTTTGCTAAGGGCAATAAGGTAATTATCTTCATGCGCTTGCGAATTACCTACATCCTGACGCAGCAGAGGCAGCGCTTTGGCATATTGTTTGGTTTCCATATAGGCGTTGATCAGGCGCTCGCGGTTGGCGGGGGTGTCTTTCTGGGCATAGGAGAGCTCAGCAAGGTCAGTGGCAAGCATGTTATGGCCATTGTCGTATGCCATAAAATACAGTTGCGACAATACAGGCGCGGAGGCGTTCTCGGGATTATCTTTAACCCATTCCATTACCTCTGCACGCTTGCCGCTGGCCGCCGACACCCAAAGCCAGCTGGTAACCAGTATAGGACGTTCCTGATACGCCGCGTCAATAGCGTCATAAATTTCTTCCTGACGGCCGGTGGTGATGTAAAGATTTACAAATTCAGCCACTTCCATCGCATTCATTTCCGAGAGCGACGGATATTTTGCGACCAGCACATCGAAACATTTCTCTTTTTTCTCGCGCGCGCACGCTTGCGCCAGTCGCGTATGTTGAATTTTGGAAAGTTCTACTTTTAACGCAGCGGCAATGGCGGTGTCGGCTTGCGGGTCATCTTTCAAAAGCGCGATCACGGCTTGTAGAACTGGTTTATCCTGCACATATGCTGGTTGGTCAAACTGCTCAATCAGCACGTCGCCCAGCTCATGCGCTTTTTGTAGGCGCGCCAGTTCGAGCAAGTTAATCGCATCATCCTCGGTAAACCACTCGGGGTTCATTTTGCGCGCCACATCCAGTGCGATGCCCGTATCGCCTTTTTCCAGTGCTTGTTGTAAAAACGGGCGATAAAGCGGGGTTGGCAATTTGCCTTGCTCATGAATAGTTACCATCAGCTTATAGGCTTCGCCAGAGCGATGGGCCGCAATGTGCGCGTTAATATAGGCAAGCAGCACGTCCACATCTTTGGTGATCAGTTGGCGATGCGGCACAATTAATTGTACGGCCAAATCCGGACGGCCTAGGAAATTAATGTTGTTTGTGAGTTCCGCCACTTGCTGTGGCACCGCGCTGCTGTTTAGCCAGTTTTGCGCATATTCGAAGGCTTGCTCGCCCTCAGCTTCCTGCATCAGGTTGGTAACAAGCAGTTTAGTGTAATCATAACTCACATGGTCCGGGTGCTGCGCCTGCAGCGATTCCAGTGTTTCAATCGCACCTTTACGATCGCCAATCTGGGTTTGAATGGTTGCTAGCGCAACGTAATGCTCAGGTTGGGTGCCCTGACTCACCTGAATAAGTTTTTTCAGAGTGGCGGCTTGTTTTTCATACTCGCGCAGATAATTGTAGTGATCCGCTAATAGCTTAAGATTGTTTGCATCAGGCGCGTTCGCTGCCAGCCATTCCAGCTCACTTAAGTATTTCTCGTCTTCTTCAGCATACTGATAGACATTTGCAAGTTTCAGGTGACCTTCCGGATCATTCGGGTTGGAGGTGACATAATCTTCCAGAATCGCGATTGCTTCCAGCGTATTGCCCTCTGCGATCAATTCATCGGCACGGCCGCCTACCACAAAGGCCGTGCGCACACCCATACTGTATTGTTTGCCAAAGCCTAAGCCCGCATTCACAAGCTTTTCATCACGCTCCTGCATACGCACCAAATCCTCATCCCCCGGGATAAGGGTGAGGCTGACCGCAACGCCAGCTATAACAATAATTGCCAGACCAATAATATACTTACGCATGGTCAGTGCCTTTCTTCACTGGTGCTGCCGAGGACGTGATTGCTTCTTTATGGATATGTCGCAAATCCGGAGTGGATACGAATGGGATAAAGCCGTTAGCTCGTTGCATGTTATAAATCGCCTTTATTCCTTTGTTATCCTTAGGCGACCAATAGTCAAGCGTGTAGACCTTTATGTGGGGGTGCTGCTTCTGGAGTTGCTTAAGCAGTGTGACATAATGTCCATAAATATCATCAGAAAACAGCTTTGAGTTGCTTGTCTTAAGGTCGTGTTCCACCAATATGCTCTCAGCCAGCACATAATCGATTTTGTCTGCAATTTGGGGAAGAATTTCAAATCCGCGATTAACCATGATGGTGATATCTGGGTAGAGGTGGCGTGCATAGGCGATGGTGTGAGCGGCATATTCCTGCATTTGCGCATATTGCTCGGGGTTTTGCTGTTCCAGCGCAATTGCACTGTCGACCGTGTCGATCATAATACCATCAAAGCCTTGATCTATAACGGCGGGAATCGCTTCTTTCAGAAATATCTCACGCCATAGATCGGAGCGAATATCCACATACAGGCTGTCCCATTGTTCGTTTTTGCCAAGAATCACATTCGATTGCTCCAGGCGGTCGTAATAGGGGTAAAAGCTCTGCACTTCGCCAAGGCTTACATAGCCCAGCACTTTGTTGCGCGATGTTTTATAATGCTCCAGTGGCGGGTGGCGATAGGCGTCCATTACCAGCACATCCATCCATGCGGCACTGTCCTCGTCGATTTCGCTGGCATAGACCACTGCCCAACGCTCATGCGGGTCGAACGCACGCTGTATTTGTCCGCAGGCCGAGCTGATGAGAGCCATAGACAACAAAATTAAATTGCGCGGCGTTTTGCTCATGCGGCACCTCGTATGCGGGAAAAATGTGCCATAGTTTTTTCCAGCCCGTCAGCAAATGCGGTTTGCGCACGAAACCCTAGCAATCGTTCCGCCCGTGAGGCATCGCCTAAGGAGTGGCGGATATCGCCAGTCACAGCGTCGGTGTGTTTGATTTCGGTCGGGTGAAGTTGAGCGATTGACTCAGCCAGTTGATTGATGCTGATAGCTTGCCCAGTGCAGCCATTGATGGTCTGTGCGTTTTTTTGAGGATGGTTCATCGCGGCGATCAGCAGGGCAACAATGTCGTCTATAAAAATAAAGTCACGGGTTTGCTCCCCATCGCCAAAAATGGTCATGGCCTGCCCATTATGTGCGGCCTGCATGAATTTGGTGATTACGCCCGAGTAGGGTGATGTTGGGTTTTGTCCGGGGCCATACACATTGAAGAACCGCAGGCCGATGGCTTGCAAATCATGATATACATTACCGATACGCGCATAATGCTCGCAGCTCAATTTGTCGAGCCCGTAGGAGGTGAGGGGTTGCGTGCTAGCGGTCTCGCTCAAGGGCAGATTTGTGTTGTCACCATAGACTGCAGCAGACGATGCGTAAATAACGGGAAGCGAAGGTGAGTGTTTGGCCGCAGCATCAAAAATCGTGACGGTGGCGGTAACATTTGTACGATGGGCGTCGCTCCACTCATTCGTACAGCGTTCAACCGATGCAACGGCGGCCAGATGGAAAATACCATCCGCCTCTTTTATGGCGTCTTGTACGATGGCAGGCTTGCTGACATCACCAATAATGAGGGTGGCGTCCGAAGGGGCATTTTCTTTGCGACCTGTCGACAGATCATCGACAATAACGACGTTATGGCCGTTATCAATCAACTGCTTACTCAGATGTGAGCCGATAAAGCCACACCCGCCTGTCACCACATACCGCATCGCTAGCGCCTAGTAAATTTTTATTATTTCTTTGAGGTGGTTATACTTACTTTTTAACGTATGGGTTGTAAAGTGTTAATTTGCGTTAATATTTAAAAAAAGATGTGGAATACTATGTTTTTGCAGTTGGCAATTTGTATCAAAGCCTGTAGAAGTCAGCCGCACAACTAAACAACAAAAAGGTGAGCAAACATGGCCGCAGGCAAACGTGAACGTCTTATTCTGGCAGCAACAGATTTATTCCATATGCAAGGTATCTCAGGCACTTCGATTGCCGATATAGCCAATGAGGCCGATGTGCCTGTAGGCAATGTGTATTACTATTTTAAAACCAAGGAAGAGCTTGGTTTGGCCGCCGCAGAAGAGCGTTTGCAGCAGTCGCGCGATTTTATTGCATCGCTTAATAATGAATTCCAGTCGCCTAAAGAGCGTATTCGCGCGGCGATCCGTTTCTTTGACGAGGCAAAAGACGAATATGCCAAGTATGGCTGTCCGATTGCGCAGATTTGTCAAGTCGCTGACACACAAAAAGACGATGTGGCGCGGGCATATGCGCGTGTGTTCAAAGATTACACCGAGTGGATGGCTGGCCAGTTTGGCGCCATGGGCTTTGATGCCGACGTCGCGGAAGAATATGCGCATAGTATCTTAGTGCGAATGCAGGGTTCGGTTGTGGTTGCGAAAGCTATGCAGGATTCACGTGTGATCGCGCGCGAGGTGGAAGCCACAGAGATGTGGTTTGACAGTCTGCATATTAGCCCAGCAATCGCTGCGTAATCTGTTTGACTTGCGGCACATAGCTGCTGCCGTAGACACGCACATGCACCAGTAATGGGTAAAGGTTGTAAAGATCTTTCCTTACATCCCAAAACCCGTCTCGTAGTGGAATATGTTCATTATATCGGCCAAAAAACTGGCTGCCGAACGTATGAAACATGGTTGAGAAGGCGAGTTCTACCTCTGGATCTGCATAGTAAATAGCTGGGTCGATAAACCCTGCGATTGATGCGCCATGCGCGAGTACATTGCCGCCCCACATATCGCCATGGATCAAGCTTGGCTGGGCGGGTGCGTCAATCCATTCAGGCAAACGCGCAGCGAGCTTTTCAATATCGGCCAATAGTTGCGCGTCCAGCAATCCTGCATCAAACGCGGCTTTTGCCATGTGAATGAGGCGTTGCTCGGCAAAAAAAATGCACCAATCGGCGTGTTGCGTATTGGGCTGATGCAGTGGGCCAATCAGCGTGTCGCGCTCCAGACCGTATTGCTCGTGGTGGATCTGGTGCAGGGCTGCCAGATGATCGGCTGCTTCCAGTTGTGCCGCTTGCGATAACATGGGGTCGCTTTCGATGTAATCCATCAACAGCCAGTCGGCACCCGAAGCATGTATTGTCGGTACGGGAAAGGCACTATGTTCGGAAAGATAATGCAGCATCCAGCCCTCAATCGCCATGCTGGGGGTGCCACCGGTTTGATGTTTGACGACGAGCTGCGTGCCATCGGCGAGCAGTAACTGATAGAGTTGTGCGTTGTTGCCGTGCGCTAAATGGGTGCTACGAACAGGGGCGTAGCCTTCAGCCTCAAGAGTCTGCCTAAGCGGTGTGGGTAACATCGTCGTTTTGCAGGCGCTGTAGCAATCCGACCGTCGCGTCTTGCACCAACTCCAGCACATATTCAAAATTTGCTATTTCACCGTAATACGGGTCGGGCACTTCTTGTGGTGATTCAATGCCGCAGAAAGGCAGATAGAGTTCGACACGTGCGCGGCTATTGCGCGGTTGCAAACGTTGGAGTTCTTTCAAATGGCCATGATCCATCGCGAGCAGGATATCGAAATCGTAGAAATCATCTTCCTCCAACTTGCGTGCGCGCAATTGATCCATGGCAATGCCTTGCTGGGCGGCAACGCGAATAGCGCGTGGGTCCGGCGCTTCGCCAATGTGATAGCCATGCGTGCCACAGGAATCGACCGTCAGGTGTAGGCCTTGTGCGGCGGCTTCATGACGCAGCACGGCGTCGGCGCTGGGCGAACGACAAATATTTCCGGTACAGACAAATAAGATACGATACATTCTGTTTCCTTGCGATTGTGGCATCTATAACCTACATGCAAATAGAACCCAAGAGAGAATCATATGACACCGATAGAAGCATTATTAAGCCGTCGCTCCGTGAAAGTGAAACATCTTTGCGAGCCAGCGCCGGATGACAAAGCATTGCAGCAGATTCTAACGGCAGCGTGTCGTGTGCCGGATCATGGCAAGCGGGTACCGTGGCGTATTCTGGTGGCAGATAAAGCGGCGCAGGCGCAGTTGGGCGAGCAATGGGCGGCGGTGTATCAGCAGGCCAATAGCGACAATAAAGAAGTGAAGCAAAAGCATCTCGACCATGAGCGCGAGCGTCCGCAACGCGCACCCTTGCTGCTCACGGTAATCTATTCACCGCAAATCGGTAAGATTCCGCTATGGGAGCAGCAATTAACGGTGGGGGCGGTGTGTCAGAATGTGTTGCACGCCGCACATGCGCTGGGCTATGGCGGGCAGTGGCTGAGTGAATGGCCATGCTATGACGAGCGTGTTGCCCGACAGATGGGGCTGAGTGAAGATGAAAAAATTGCAGGTTTTATTTATCTGGGGAGTGTGTCCGAGCAGCCAGAAGATCGCGCGCGCCCTGATTTGGATGATGTAGTCACTTATTTGTAGCGGATTAAAGCGCTTCAGGAGCCAGGGTCACTTCCAGCCCGTCCAGTTCCGGGCGCAACAGAATCTGGCAGGACAGGCGCGAATTATCTTCTACGTCGAATGCTTCATCCAGCATTTGCTCTTCTTCATCCGAGGCGGGAATCAGTTTTTCAAGCCAGTTCTCATTCACATAGACATGGCAGGTGGCACAGGCGCATGCGCCGCCGCATTCGGCCTTGATGGGCAGGCCAGAATCACGAATCACTTCCATCACACGCCAGCCTTCCGGCGCTTCCAACGCGTGTAATGTGCCCTCGCGGTCGGTCACTTTTATCGTGTAGATATTCATGCTACGCCCAGTTTTTTCTGCAAATCAGTGCTGGACGTGGTGTATTGAAAACGCAGTTTTTCATCGGGACGGCAATAGCGGAAGGCCTGCTGCGACATAAGCGCAGCCTCGTGAAACCCTGAGAGAATTAATTTCAGCTTGCCCGGATAATGATTGATGTCGCCAATTGCGAATATGCCTGGCTCGCTGGTTTCAAACTTTTCGGTGTCTACCGGAATCAGGTTTTCGTGCAGGTTCAGGCCAAAATTAGCTACCGGCCCCAGCTTCATAGTCAGGCCAAAGAAGGGCAGTAACGCATCGCATGGCAGAATGTGTTCGCCTTTGTTTTTATCGCGAATCACTACCGAGTCCAGCTGAGCGTTTTCGCCATTCAGTGTGGTGATTTGGCCGATCAGCAAATCCATTTTCTTCTGCGCTACCAGCTCACGCATTTTACTGACCGAATCGGGTGCGGCGCGGAAATCGTCACGGCGATGCACCAACGTCAAATGTTCGGCTTTAGGCTGCAGATTGAGCGCCCAGTCGAGGGCAGAGTCGCCGCCGCCCGCGATAATAATGCGTTTGCCTTCAAATGCGCTCATCTGGCGCACCGAGTAATGCACAGAACCGCCTTCAAAAGCTTCAATGCCAGCGATAGGTGGTTTTTTAGGCATGAAGCTACCGCCACCCGCGGCAATCACAACGACAGTGGCGATGATTTCGGTGCCGATATCTGTGATCACTTTCCAGCGTCCGTCATCCATCTTTTGCAGACCTTCCACCATCTGGCTGAAGTGGAACGTGGGGGAGAAAGGAGATATCTGCTCCATCAGCTGATCGGTAAGTTCCTGGCCCGTGCAAACTGGCACAGCGGGAATGTCATAAATCGGCTTTTCGGGGTAAAGTTCTGCGCACTGGCCGCCCGGTTTGTCGAGAATATCGATCAGATGGCATCGCAAATTGAGCAATCCCAGTTCAAACACAGCAAACAGGCCAACAGGGCCAGCGCCCACTATGGCTACATCTGTTTCGGTAGGAGTATTTTTGATACTATCGTTCATAACAATCTGGCTCTTATCTAGGCGCTGTTTCTATGTGATGCAACTGAATTATACGCAAATGCTAAATTGATTTCCTCCTCTTCTCAGCTTATAGTTGATGTTCTATCTAATCTGCAACTTTAGGTGTTAAGTGCAAGACAGACGTAGACAGCCAGACGCATATTTTGAAGGCTCAGGCCGCTATAAAGAACCCAAGACGGGGCTGATGGTGGTGAATGTGCATGCGGGCGATTGCTATGTGAGTGGTTCGTCTGAAGAGATAGGCGCAACGGTGCTGGGCTCGTGCATTTCCGCATGCATTCGTGACCCTTTACTCAAAATAGGGGGCATGAATCATTTTCTGCTACCGGGTGAGGCAGCGTCGCAAAACGAATCTGCCCGTTTCGGAGCATTTGCCATGGAGCAGCTCATCAACGAGATTTTGAAACGCGGTGGTAAGCGCGAAAGGCTTGAAGTCAAAATATTTGGCGGCGGCAATGTAATTGCCAGCTCTGCATTAGTGGGCACAAAAAATATCAATTTTGTGAAGCAATATTTGCTGCGTGAGGATATGCAGATAGTGGCCGAGCATGTCGGAGGCAAATGGCCACGCAAAGTGCGTTATCAACCCAATACCGGCAAGGCGATGGTGCGTGTATTGCAGCGTGACGACGATTTTGTGCGGGTGCGCCGCGAGGAAGAGCAATATCGTACAAAAATTATCAAAACAGAGGACGACGATGTCGAACTGTTTTAGCGCCTTGTTTTATACTGCGCTGCAGCAGGCAATTTGCTTGCGATTTTTAGCTATCTCACTATAACAGCCCCTAATCTAATTATACGCATGTAAGAGGTGGCTATGTCGTTTGATGACGCAAAATTTGATACTCGCGCAATTCATTTTGGCTATGAGCCAGAGCCAACAACAGGAGCGCGTCAGGTTCCTATCTATCAGACGTCTGCTTATGTATTTCCGGACTCTGATGAAGCAGCGAATCGTTTCGCACTGAAAAATTTCGGGCATATTTATACACGTACCGACAATCCCACCAACAAAGTGTTGGAAGACCGTCTGGCCTCGTTGGAAGGCGGTGTAGGTGCAGTGGTGACGTCTTCGGGGATTGCAGCGCAAACGCTCGCTTTCATGAGCTTGATGGCGCCGGGCGATCATGCTGTTGTGTCCACGCGCCTTTATGGTGGCTCTACTAACCAGTGGCGCAACACGTTTCCTGTGCATTTTGGCTGGGAAGCCAGCTTCGTGGACATTACCGATCTGGCAGCGGTGGAAGCGGCGATCACGGAAAAAACCAAATTCATTTACGCGGAATCCATCGCTAACCCTAGCGCTATAGTGTCCGACATTGAGGGGCTTTCGGCGATTGCCAAGCGCCACAACATTCCGCTTATTATCGATAATACGGTTGCCACTCCTTATCTCTGTCAGCCCTTCAAATGGGGTGCTGATATTGTGGTGCACTCGACCACTAAATTCCTGAATGGTAATTGTACCGCTTTGGGCGGCGCGGTGATCAGTGCGGGCAGTTT
>PBPD01000147.1 GCA_002725445.1 Rickettsiales bacterium | reverse complement strand
GGAAGTAAGCCTGAGGGGGAGGAGTCCAGACTGAGCGCTTTGCTCAAATGCTGGACAGGGCGGGTGAGGCGCTGGCGTATGAAGTACCAAACCGTCAAGATGGTCAGGTTCACCAATATCAATACGACCAGCCCGACGATAATGCTTTCCTGCCGCAACGTGTTCAGCGCAGCAGGCGATAATACGCCTAACGCGCTAAAACGTAGTGCGACGGTGCCTTGCGTTTGTGGCGTAGGCATGTCGATTTGCGTGATAGCGTCCCCATTGGCATAAAGCAGCTCGCCACGTGGGTAGAATACGGCATAGTCCGCCCGACTGAAGCGCATAAGCTGCGTGACATAGGCCTGCAACGCAAACTCATTATAGGTGGCAACTAATGTTCCGTGGTCGCGGCCCTGTGCGTCCTGCAGGCCCAATGCGAGCAAAAATAATCCCTTACCCGTGTTGACATGGTTTAGGCGTTGGCTGGCATGAATTTCGTTTGGTGCTTCGCGTGCCAGCGTATAATAACCCCGGTGGGCAACGGAGGCCGGTGCGTCATGGATGCCTTTAACAGAGCTGACCTTGAGTGCTCCGGATGCATCGGACCAGGCAAAACGTACAACGCCCTTTCCATCATCGACCAGCTGTTTTAGCTCTGCATATATCGCCTTGCTATCACCATTGGCTTCGATGGCCGAGGGCGCGAGTCGATTCAGTTCGTCTATGCCGAATTGCATTAAATTATTAAGGTGGAGTGTCAGGGAGCTGATTTCTTTTTCTGAGATAGAATGTGCCTCAATGACACGCTGGCTATGCAAATAGCTGAGTGATGCAACCGCCGCCGCATTGATGATAACTAAGCTGAGCAGCCACCAGACTGCGTATCGCACCTTCAATCCTAACCACCCTTCCATTAAAAGTATAAGTTGTATTCTTAATGGGGTTTGTCTTACTATTGTTACTAGTATAAGAGGTTTAAGTTAATAAATTTTTAAACCTGAAGATGCGTTATCCCGCAAGCTGCAAAACCCATTTCTTCGTTTACCCAAATAGTATAAATAAATAAAAAAGCTATACAAAACAGCTGGATAAATCTATTTTAACCTATTTGGTAGCAACCAATAATTTAGCAGTCGATGAGTTGACTGTAGGTTAAGTTGTGTTATAATTATTAAAAATTGTCGATAAATCAGAAATACAATTCAAGGTTGAGATTGCGATGGGTTATTTAGACGATGAAAAGCAAGATGATTCTCCTCATCCGAGCTTTGCCGCGTGGCTAGCTGCTACTACTCGTTCTCTATTGACCCAAAATGCAACGGATGCTGCGGCACCCTCTGATGATCTGCAGCCCGTTATCGATGCTATCAATGCGTATCTTCGTCTGGATGGTGAGGAAGAAGTGACGTTGGTTCCATGCGACACACAAGAGGTGGTGCGTGGCTTATCCGCCTTTCTGGATATTAACAGGCTGAACCAAACACAAAATGTATTTAACTGTGGTGCAGATGCGGAGCGCCGGGTCGAGTCAGCAGAGCATAATGTAGCGTTGGCCAATCTTGTATCGGCGCTTGATGACGCGTTGCGTAAACAGAAACATCCAATCATGTTGGAAGATGGTGTGATGGAAGCGCATGCGTTGCCAGCGGACAATGACGACGTGAAGGTGTGGAAACGTACGGTGGAGAAAATGCCTGATGGCACCTGGCAGTCTTCGATTGAAGAGGTAGACCATATCGATTTTGAGCATACGCCTATTATATGTGCGGGCGGTGCGCGTTGTTTACACGCCAATCCTAAAACCATCAATGGCTTTATGAAGCAGGCGGAGCTTGCCTTGGGAGGCTTGGAGATATATCAGCCAGGCATTACCGAAAAGCCCATAGAGCTTTATGCGGTATCCTATCCGGTGGCGCATCGCACACGCATTAATGCGCAAACCTTTGCCTATAATGCGGATCCTGATACCGAAATCAGCGAGCAGGCGCAGGCCTTCTCAGACCGCTTTATACTGCCGTATCTACAAGGGGAGGCGGGAGAGCGACTGCCTCTGAAAGAGCTGAAGCTGCATTTGCGCAAATTCAATTTTTTTGCTTACAGCTATGGCACGTGTTTTGTGAAAGAAGTGTGCAACGCACTGAGCCAGGGGCTGCTGAATAAGGGCTATAGTGCATCTCAGGTGCGTGAAGCATTGGCAGAAGTCTATGCGATGAATCTGAACGCCACCTGCCGGTTGGATGATGAGAAGCCGTGCGGCAATTTCAGCTCGATTTATGTAGTGTCCAAGCAAGATGCTACAGCGCAGTCACGTGCCAATTATGCTAAGTATTTCAAGCATAAGGAAGCACAGCTTCCTGCGGTTTATCCGGTAAGCGAGAATGAGTTGCTGATCTGGACGAACCATCCGAAGGTAGGCAAGGTGTGGCAAGCGCTGAACGATGTAGAAACCACGGAGGCGAATTTATTATACCCTAACCCCGCACCTGTGCTGCCTGACGGTAAAAAAAAAGACGATACCTCAGGGCATGATGTGCGCTTAGCGACCAGCCGCACCGTGACCCGCCATCCCGAAGACCCGGTGGCAGATTATTACGACCCTTCATTCATCGAATATTCATTGAGGCATGCCAGCTTGCGACAAGATGCGCTTGGCGGGGTGCATACTACCTTCACGCCTGTGCGGATTATTGATGGGCCAAAAGCCAGTTTCACGATGCCGGGGGTGCAAATGCGGCTGGATGGGAAAGCCGTGGAAGTAACAGTGCGCAAATATGCTGCCGTAAACGATAATGAGCAATCACCCGCCCGATGATCCACCCTGCTTTTTAATGGTGCTCACAAACCCTTTGAACATCGCACCGCGGTCTTGTGTGTCGACCTTGAGGAAGTTCTGAATCAGATGTCCGACATTATCTTCGTTCACATCGCCCTCGGCAAGTCCTGGCAACCCTTCATAGAAGAAGTTGGGTTCCACATTGAAAAAATTAGCTAACCTGAAAAGGTTAGATGCGCTTATACGGTTCGTTCCCATTTCAAACTTATAGAGTTGTTGCCCCGAAATACCGGTATGTTTACCCACCTCACGTGCGCTCAAGCCAGTGCGTTTACGCATTTGCCGGATTCGCCCGCCAATATATGCATTTACCTCCGAATCGCTTAGTTGCATGTGTGTTTCTTCCATAACACTTTACTATATCATAAATCAGTGTTTTCAGGTAGCGCTAATACACGTAAACGTGGCATGTAACAAAGCTTTTTGTCATCATGGGTAGTGGCTTTCTGCCGCGACATTTAAGCATGGTTTGGTCTGCCAGAATATCCTTTTGTATGACATGGCGTTGCAAATTGAAACGTTATCGCCTACATCTATATGCACCACATACGTGAATGACAGTAGGAAAGTATGCGTTATAAAACGGCAATTTGTGGTTTAGTTATTCTTCTTGCGGCGTGCGGTGGCCCTATCAAAAAAGAGCGTAGCACGGTGTGGGAATTATACGATGTGCGCCATCCTGTTCCTGCTCACTCAACCGTGCCGCAGTCGCGCGCGGTAGACGCCCAGCGCTATTATGACAATGATGCATTCTACACCCCGCCACGTTTTGGCATGTGTGGCACATCTGACATTTCGTCTATTGGGTGTGATGACTAGCGCAGTATTGCTTCGTTAATATCCAGCGTGTTATCGCCAAGCATAGCGCGATACACTGTGCGGTTTTCCAGTACGCGTTGCACATAGTTGCGGGTTTCCGAGAATGGAATGGTTTCCAGCCAGTCAAGACGTGCCTCCAGCGAAGCGGGTGGTGGGCCAAAGCGCTTTATCCAGCTGCGCACATTGCCGGGCCCAGCATTATAGGAGGCAATTGCTAGAATATACGAGCCATCATAGGCATCTATACGTTCTTGCAGATAGGATGAGCCCAGCACAATATTATAGCGTGGGTCAAATAACTTACTGCGGCTGTAGCGGAAATTAATATCGCGTGCCACTTTGCGGGCGGTGGCGGGCATCAGCTGCATCATCCCGCGTGCGCCGGCATGGCTTTCGGCCTTTGGATTAAATTCGCTTTCCTGCCGGGCAATGGCAAATGCCAATTCAGGTTTAAGCGAAATATTCTCTGGCAGTGTAATTGTAGGCCAGCCTGTTTTGAGTAATACCTGATTCTCGCGCAGGGCCTCTTTGCTGGCACGCACACCGTGATGTGGCTGACTGGCGGCATGCCCGAGCTCTGCAACTAACAACCGTTCTTTCTCGCTTTTGGCATGCTCAGCCATATGCGTCAGCACTTCAAGCGCGGTCTGATCATAGTCCAGTTGCAGCAGCATGCGGTAAAGCTGGGCTAACTCGCTATTGGCGAATTGGTTGCGTTCGCTTTGCGTCGCACTTAGTTGGTCAGGCAGGCTCAACTGCGCTATGCCAAGCTTGCGCATAGCCAGCTGGCCATAAAAAGTAACACCATATTGCGCGGCTTGTCGGTACCAGCCTTGCGCAATGGTCGGATTGCCATTTGCCTCGGCAGCGCGTCCCGCCCAGTATGCACCACGCGCGCGGCTGATGGGGGTGCTGACATTTTTATAGAGGGTGAAAAACTTTTTATAGGCTTCGTCGGCCTGATTCATAAATGACAGCTCCACCCAGCCTTGCAACCATAGCGCATCGGCATATTCCCAGCCCTCGCTCAGACCATGATGTTGCAGAAATTGCAGCGCTTTGCGGTATTCGCCATCTTCAATGGCATCGCGGGCATAGAGCACCCGGTATTTCCACCATTTTTTAGGGTTCGGAGGCGCGCTTTTTTGTTGCAGGAGCATAGATTCAGCGCCGCTGCGCAAGCCACGTTTGTGCCGCCAGCGCATGCGGTCAAACACAATGCCTGCATTGGCACGCTGGCCGCTGCTTAGCTGGTTGATCAGCCCATCCACATTGCTTTTGTTGCGAATCAGCGCAATCCGCGCCTTATACATGGCGTGGGTGGTTTTGGGCGTCAGCGACAGCATCTGTTCTGCGGCGTTGGTCTTGTCATCCCAAAGCAAATGCTCAATGCGTGCCAGATGATCAGTTGCATCCAGCAAGTGGCCATATTGTGTGCGAATCATCAGCTCGTGATCAGCGGTGAAATCACCCTGCACCCATGCTTCTTTGATAAGCTGAATCGTTTGTGGATGATTTTTGCCAAGCGCCATGGCTTTGGCAAGTTTGCCGCGCCCTGTCAGGGGAGGACGCGCCTGAAAGAATGTCAGCACCTGATCGGGCGGCGGGTCGTCATCCAGCATGGTGCTTTCTGCCCGCACGCGTAATGCATCCTGCTCAGGCCAATGTGGCTGTGCCAATATAAAGGTGGCGATTTCGGCAAAGTCGGCGCCGCTATTCTTATTGAGCGCATAGCGCCAATGCATGAAATGTTGTAACAGCGCATGATTGCTGCGGCCTACAATGTCCAGTGCCGCCTGCCAACGATCGCGCTCGGCCTGTTTAATGGCTTGTAGCCCCGCTAATCTGGTTTTTTCGTCAAGCACACCTTGCGCCAGCGCATGCGGGATATGCAGCAGGCTCAGAAGCATAATAATAGGAATAATCAGGTTGCGCATTTGGTCTTTCACTTGCTGCGTGCTATCATTCAGACACGTGTTCTAATATGTCAGTGACGTGATGATAAGTGAAAAGATAGCAAGTGGACATGTTTTACTGTCGGTGGCGCAGATGCAAGCCTGCGACAGTCTCACAATTGAAGGTGGCATTAACAGTTACGCCTTGATGCAGCAGGCGGCTGCCACCGTAGCAGATTATATTTTGAGTCATTATGAGGCGCGACCGGTGCTGGTGCTGATCGGTCCGGGCAATAATGGCGGTGACGGGTTTGTCATTGCGCGCGCTTTGCAGGCCGCGAATTTGCCTGTGCGGGTGACCTGTATGGTGGAAGAGTCTGAATTGTCGGGGGATGCCGCAAAGGCCGCGCAGGATTGCACCGTAGAGCGCGTGCCATTTGAAGTATCCTCATTGGGCGAAGCCGCGTTAATTGTTGATGCGCTGTTTGGTACCGGCCTTTCACGCCCAATTGAAGGTACCGCGCGTCAGTTGATAGAGGCGATTAATAATACAGAGATTCCAGTCGTAGCCGTAGACATACCCAGCGGCATCGCTGGCGACAGCGGCGCCGTGCTGGGCGCAGCTTTCAAGGCAGAACATACCGTTACATTCTGCCGCGCACAATATGGGCATGTGCTGCTGCCGGGGCGCGAGCATTGTGGCATGTTGCACATTAGCGATATTGG
>PBPD01000146.1 GCA_002725445.1 Rickettsiales bacterium | reverse complement strand
TACACCAGCAATTTGAGAAACGCTGGTTCAGTATAGTGATCGTGGCCACGCGTCAGGTGATGGCGCCGATTGTCAGCTTCCTCATTATGCTCACCTACCCGACCTTGTCGGATATTGCGGGTTTAAATGACAGGCTGACACCGCTCATCGTTAACTTGCTCGGGGCGTGGATCATCATTCGTTTTGCCACGTCATTTGTGCGCTACCCGCAGCTTGCGCGCACCATCGCCATTATTGTGTGGTCGGTCGCCGCGCTCAACACGTTTGGCTGGCTGAATGCGGTCACCGATCAGCTCGATGCGTTTGGATTCCAGCTGGGCGAAAATCGCCTCTCCCTGCTGACATTGATTAAAGGCGTGTTTGCGTTTGCTATCTTGCTGTGGGGCGCGATGGTGCTCTCGCGCATAACCGACAAGCAATTGCGTAACCTCAACAACCTCACCCCGTCGTTGCAGGTCTTGATCAGCAAAATCGTGCGTATTCTGATCATTGTTATTGTCACCATTATCGGCCTGAACACCGTCGGTATTGACCTCACCTCGCTCGCTGTCTTCTCTGGTGCGGTAGGTGTCGGTCTTGGTTTTGGTCTGCAGAAGGTCATTTCCAACTTTATCAGTGGCATCATTTTGTTGATGGACCGTTCGATCAAGCCGGGCGATGTCATCGCCATCGACCAGACCTATGGCTGGGTGAACAAGCTGAGCGCGCGCCACGCATCGGTGATTACCCGTGACGGTAAAGAGCATTTGATACCAAACGAATTGCTGATTACGGAGCGGGTGGAAAACTGGTCGTATAGTGATCGTAACATACGGTTAAAAATACCGGTTGGCATATCTTACAATTGCGAGCCTCGCTTGGCATTGAAGCTTATGTTGGAAGCGGCAGATGAAACCCCGCGCATTCTCAAATTCCCTAAGCCCAATGCGTTAATGATAGGGTTTGGTGATAGCTCGGTCGATCTGGAGCTGCGCGCATGGATTGATGACCCGGCAAACGGCATCCGTAATATTTCAAGCGATCTGTTGTTGAATATCTGGGATAAATTCCATGAGCACGGTATTGAAATTCCATTCCCGCAGCGTGATGTGAATTGGAAAAACGAAGAGCCGCTTCGCGTGCAGGTGGAAAGCACAAAACCCCCTGCTGCACCTAAGCGTAAAACTGCTTCGAAGTCTGCGGCCAAAAAGCCCGTGCCTAAGCAAACCACTAAAAAAGAAGAGAAATAAAGCTAGCGTCCGACGCCTGTTTGTGCGCCCTGAGCCGCGCTATTGGGTGATTTATAGGCGTTAGGATAGACATCCTCGATGCGCAGGCTTTGCGTGCCATGTAGCAGCTCTTCACGACTCAAAGAGCCATCGTTTAGCGGCAACACATGCATCATGCAGCGTGTATGCATTGGCTTGCGGTCTTCCGGCGCCTTATATTGCTGGCGAATATCCATACGCGTTGCGTCTTCATACACATTCTCTGCGCGGTAGCTGGATTTGAAAATACGATCCAGCGCTTCGGCGTAAAAGGTGCGCACCTTGGGGCCTTTATGTCCGTGCTCGTCATGTACGCTGCGGTCTTCGGATTCACTGCAAATGCGCTCGATATTTTTAGGGTCAAGCTCCATCACAAACACTTCTTTGATGTCGCTGGCATTAAACGCATTGCTCAAGCCCGCAATCTCGCCCGGTGGCTTAGCACCCAGCCCTTTAGCGTCCACATACACACTGCTATAAATTTCGCCATTTTCGCGCACCACCAGCACCGCACGGGCTTTGTGAAACTTCTCGCGGTCTTCCTCGCAATGCACATGTTTATTATATGCGGCCTTCAGTTTGGTCGACAGATACGCATTTACATTCTCAAGTGTATAGCCATCATTTTCCAGCATGGCGACACGGTTGTCCTCGCCCACGCCGATCGTGTCTATGATGCGGGCTTTCATGTCATCATCCAGCTCAAGCGGCAGCATTGCCGGTTGCAGGTCAGTCGCATGTTTTGCCCCTGCGCGCAATTTGTCGCACCAGCTGGTTTTGCCATCAGGCGTAGTTTCCGGCATGTGAATTTCATATAACGGATGCAGATCCATCATATTCATCATGAAGGCATGGCGTGGCGGGGTGTGTGCAATGTCCGGCTCTGGCGATTGGGTCTGATCATCGATCGAGAGCTCGAAGTCTGGCTGCTCCGCCTCCTCAGGCGAGAAATACGGCACGCATAAAAGCTTTGCATCCTGCGCGATATAATCAGGATTAGTCAGTTCCTCGCGGCAGGTGCCGCACGGGGTCGACATGCGCGTACCCTTATTGTGCAGAGTGAGGTACGTGGCTTCCACCATAAAGTTGCCCACCCCCAGCATATGCTTGGCCTGCGCCAACGCCACGGCCTCGGCATCAAAGCGCTGAGAGCGTGCACGGTGGTTTGCATTGGCCGCCACAAACACGCGGCGCTGGCCGCTATGTTTGTCATATACAACATGCGCCGCGGCCACTTTGGTCGCAGACGGGTCCGGGTCATAGCCGTTATCTGCTTTATAGTAGAGTGCGCGCGAAATCAGGTTGAGTTCTTGTTTAGGGGTTAACTCCAGCGCCTCAAGCGTGCGGGGCTCCCCATTTTCAAAAAACTCTAATTCTGCGCCTGCCAACCGCCATTGAATGTCGCGTGGCTGCTCGCCACCCAACACCACATGACCGGCTTGCGCAGTCAATTCATGTGCTAATTCCCCGTAAGGCATAGAAGTCCCGTTGCAATCTATTTGCGCTACTATACGTCAGGCGTGCGCAAAATGGGATATGGCACAGAAAAACTTCACATGCCTGTCACATAATTTAGTCTGAGAGCGCCTTCAGGTTGTATAGCGCCTCAAGAGCCTCACGTGGGCTTAGCTCGTCGGGGTTGATGCTGGCGAGCTTTTCATCGACCACGGATGGCGTAGCGGATGCTGGCTCAGGCTGATAGTGGAACAGCGGCAGACTGTCTGCCATGCCTTTGTGTGAAATGGCATGCTTCTCGCTTTCCAGCTGTTGCAAGATGGCCTGCGAGCGCTGAATGACAGGTGCTGGCAGTCCCGCCAGCTGGGCCACGTGAATACCGTAAGAACGGTCAGCCGTGCCCGCTTCCACCTGGTGCAGAAACTTCACCTCGCCCTTCCATTCCTTCACCTTCATCGTGTAGCAGGATAGCTGCGCAAGGCTATCCGTCAGCTCGGTCAATTCATGGTAATGGGTGGCAAAAAGGCCACGACAGCCAATCTGATTATGCAGATACTCAACGACTGCCCAGGCAATCGACAGGCCATCAAACGTGGCAGTGCCGCGGCCGATCTCGTCCAGTATGACCAAAGAACGCTCCGTTGACTGATTAAGTATGGTAGCGGTTTCCACCATTTCCACCATGAAAGTGGAGCGTCCACGCGCCAGATCGTCTGCCGCCCCTACCCGACTAAACAACCGGTCAACCACGCCGATATGCGCCTTATGCGCTGGCACATACGCGCCCATCTGCGCCATAATCGCAATCAGGGCGTTTTGGCGTAGGAAGGTAGATTTACCCGCCATGTTCGGGCCTGTCAGCAACCATAGCCGCTGCTGCTCGCTCAGATCACAGTCATTGGCAATAAAGGCGTCGCCAGTGTCGCGTTGCAATGCATTTTCTACCACCACATGGCGGCCACGCTCAATGGCGAAGGCAGTAGAGCCATCAACCTCAGGACGGGTAAGCTGCGCATCCACGGCCAGCTCAGCGAGTGCGAAGCCCACATCAAACTGCGCAATCGCGCGTGCCGTTGCGGCAATGGCGGGTGCATGTGCTTGCGTTTGTGCCACCAGTGCTGCAAACACCTCTTGTTCAATCTCAAGCGCCCGGTTGGCGGCATCGGCGATTTTGCTCGCAATATCCGACAGCTCGGTGGTGGTGTAGCGCATATTGTTGGCCAGGCTTTGGCGGTGAATCCAGCCTTCAGGAACCTTGTCCGCATGGGTGGCGGTGATATCGATGAAGTAGCCCAGCACATTATTAAATTTGATTTTAAGGGACGTAATGCCGCTTTCTTTGCGCAAACGCTCCTGCATATCGGCGATCAACTGCTTGGAGTGATCGCGCAAATGCCTGAATTCATCCAGATCAGCGCGGTAGCCGTCAGCCACAAAATTACCGTCGCGCGCGAGCATTGGCACATCGTCCTGCAAAGCGTGTTGCCATTCATCCACCAGTGCGGCGTGGTTGCCTAAGCCTTCCAGCCAGTCTTGCAGCAAGGCAGGTGCTTCCTGCGCCAGATTCTGTTGATTGTGATGCAGCACGCATTGTTGCTTGATGCTGCGCGCGACATGCAGGCCTTTAGCCAGTGCCAGCAAGTCGCGTGGCCCGCCTCTACCCAGACATATACGCGACAATGCGCGTTCTATGTCGGGGCATTCGCGCAAGGCGTCGCGAATCTCGTTTCGTAGATTTTCTTTGGTGATGGCGTATTCCACTGTATCCAGCCGTGCATTTATCTGAGCGTGGTTGGTGAGTGGCGAGGTGAGTTGCGCAGCAAGCAGGCGTGCACCTGCACCGGTAATGGTGCGATCAATCACGCTGAGCAAACTGCCTTTGCGGCTTCCCGTTAAGGTGGCGACCAGCTCCAGATTGCGGCGTGTGGCAGCATCCATAACCATGGCTTCACTTGCCTGCTGCTTGGAAGGCAATTCCAGCCGCGGCATGGTGCCCACTTGTGTGATGTTCAGATAATTCAGCAAGGCACCGCAGGCGGCAATATCGGCAGCCGTCACATCGCCCAGCGCGTCCAGCGCCTGAATGGCAAAATGCTCTTTTACTGCGCGCTCTGCCTTATTGGCCTCAAACTGGCTGGCCGATTGAATGCTTAACAGCTGATACCAATCGCCTAGCTGATCCTGCCATTCCGGCACATCAATCAATTTATCTGCAATCAGCACTTCCTTGGGGTTGATGCGCGCAAGGTCATTGCTGAGTGTGGCAAGCGAGGAATTCATCACATAAAATGCGCCGCTGGTGATATCCAGCCACGCAATGGCTACCTGCCCGCGCTGTTGCGCAATGGCTGCCAGAAAGTGATTGCTGTGATGGCTTAGCAAATTATCTTCAGTGATGGTGCCAGGTGTGACAATGCGCACCACCTCGCGGTTGACCACTGCTTTATGGCCGCCACGTTTCTTTGCCTCTTCCGGTGTTTCGGTTTGCTCACAAATCGCCACTTTGTGGCCGCTGGCAATCAGCTTATCCAGATAGACTTCGTGGCTGTGCACCGGCACCCCGCACATAGGGATTTCCTGATCGCCGTGTTTGCCGCGCTTGGTCAGCGCAATGTCGAGAATTTCCGAGGCGCGCTTGGCATCATCAAAGAACAGCTCGTAAAAATCGCCCATGCGGTAAAATAGCAGGCAATCGGCATGCTCATTTTTGATTGTAATATATTGACGCATTGCAGGCGTTGCATCCTGCACTGACAGTGGTGTTGCATCCACTTGCAGATTTGCTGCGCTGCAGCGTGGATTTGCACTTTCGTTTTGACTTGAAATAGGTATGCTACGGGCTTTCACAGGGTTACGCATGCTTGTGTTTGTTGATTAATCTATAACGGGATGAAACGAAAAAACAATGAGTGAAAACGCTAAAATTACCGATGCAGAAGCTTTAGCCTATCATACGCGCAATCAGCCAGGCAAGCTGGCAATCACGGCTACCAAGCCATTAATCACCCAGCGCGACCTTTCTTTGGGCTATTCACCGGGCGTTGCAGCTCCTTGCGTGAAGATCAACGAAGACGAGAACGCCGCCTATGATTACACCGCTAAAGGCAATCTGGTGGCCGTTGTGTCTAATGGTACGGCAGTATTGGGCTTAGGCAATCTAGGTGCGCTTGCGTCGAAGCCTGTGATGGAAGGTAAGGCCATTCTGTTTAAGCGTTTCGCTGACATTGACGGTATCGATGTAGAAGTAGACAGCACCGATGTGGATGAAATCGTAAGCGCGGTTAAGCTTATCTCGCCCACTTACGGCGGCATCAATCTGGAAGATATCGCAGCGCCAGACTGCTTCATCATCGAGCAGCGTTTGAAAGAAGAATGCGACATTCCCGTATTCCACGATGACCAGCACGGCACTGCAATTATCACAGTCGCAGGCCTTATTAACGCGACAGAAATCACGAACCGCGATGTGAAGAAACTGAAAGTGGTTATCAACGGGTCTGGTTCGGCGGGTATTGCCTGCCTGGAATTGATCAAGACTATGGGCGTGCCACGCGATAATATTCTGCTGTGTGATCGTACCGGCGTGATTTATGAAGGCCGCAAAGAGAGCATGAATCAGTGGAAATCGGCGCATGCGGTGAAAACCAAAGCGCGCACACTGACCGACGCATTGGATGGTGCGGATGTATTTATTGGTCTGTCGGTTGCAGGTGCTGTCACCAAAGACATGATTAAGAAAATGGCGAAAAACCCGATCATCTTCGCCATGGCTAACCCTGTGCCTGAAATTATGCCAGAGGAAGCGCGTGCCGTGCGTAAAGATGCAATCATCGCGACTGGCCGTTCGGACTATCCGAATCAGGTAAATAACGTGATGGGCTTCCCGTATATTTTCCGTGGTGCGCTGGATGTGCGTGCCCGTGAAATCAACGAAGATATGAAAATGGCAGCCGCTAATGCGCTGGCTGAGTTGGCACGCGAAGATGTGCCTGAAGAAGTATCGAACGCCTATTCAGGCCGCGAGCTGAAGTACGGCCCGGAATATATCATTCCTGCACCGTTTGACCCTCGCCTTATCACCACGATTCCGGTGGCGGTCGCAAAAGCAGCGATGGACACAGGCGTCGCGCGCAAGCCAATTCAGGACTTCGAGCAATACCGACGTCAACTGGCATCGCGTCTGGATCCAACAGCCAACACCATGACCCGCATCTTCGACATGGTAAGTGCAAACCCACAACGCGTGATCTTTGCCGAAGGCGAGGAAGAAAAAACCATTCGTGCGGCTCAACATTGGCGCGACAATGGCTATGGCTCACCTATTCTGGTAGGCCGTGCCGAGCGTATCCGTGAGACCATGAAGCAGATTGGCCTGAAAAACGCCGACGATATCGAGATTGCCAATGCTGCGATCAGCCCGCATGTGAATCAGTATATCGATTACCTGTACGAGAAGTTGCAGCGTAAAGGCTTCCTCTATCGTGATATTGTGCGCATGGTGAAGAATGACCGTAACATCTTCGCCTCTTGTATGCTGGCATGTGGCCACGGTGACGCGATGATCTCTGGTCTGACCCGCAGCTACAATCGCGCGCTGGAGAACATCTCTCGCGTGATCGACTCGCGCGAAGATGGCTGTGTATTTGGTATGTCGATGCTGGTGTCCAAGCACCGCACCGTATTCATTTCCGACACCACCGTGCAAGAGCTTCCAACAGCTGAAGAGCTGGCTGAAATCACGATTCATACTGCCGAAAAAGCACGCCATATGGGGCACGAGCCGCGTGCCGCCCTGCTCTCTTATTCCAACTTCGGTAACCCGATGAAAGAGAAGTCCAAGCGTATCCGTGATGCAGTGGAAATTCTGGATAAGCGCACCGACCTTGATTTTGAATATGATGGTGAAATGGCTGCCGACGTGGCGCTCAATGAAGAGCTGATGTCGCTTTATCCGTTCTGTCGCTTAAGTGGCCCTGCCAATATTCTGGTTATGCCAGCCCTGCACTCTGCCAATATTTCATCCAATCTGATGAAAGAACTGGGCAGCGGTGCAGTGATTGGCCCTATCCTGTGTGGTATGGAGCGTCCTGTGCAGATTGTAAACATGAACGCCTCCGTGGCTGATGTAATCAACCTGGCGGCTATTGCCTCGATTGAAGCGATTCAACAGGCGAACAAAACACCGGCTGCAGGTAAGAAGAAGCCCGTTGCCAAAAAAGCCGCACCCGTGAAGGGCCGTGCCGCCGCTAAAAGCCGTGTGCATAAAGCCGCACCCGTGAAGAAGGCCGCGACGCGTAAAACACGTGCTAAAAAATAAGTAAATCAAGCGGTTTTCTGCCATTCCGTCACATTATCGTAACATGTGAGTGCTATACTCATGTGATACGAAATAATTTATATAGGATTCCCCATGGGTGAAGTTAACATAGAACTTGAAATTCAACAGGCCGCTAACGAGGCGCTTACCACCGCATCCGAAAGTGGTACGCTCAACTGGAATGAGCTAAGCTTAATCAGTGGTGCTATGGGCCATAGCTTTGCAACGCAATACGCTGAAATACCTGATCATATTAGCGAAGACGCGTATGAGCGCCAATTGGAGCATCATAGTGAATATTTTGCTGACCGTATTTGGGAAGAAGCGCATGTGCAATTAGGCTTGGAAGAGCGTCGCGATCGTCGCGACTTGCTGACGCAAGGGCTTGATTGGCTGGCAACGACCACTGGCCTTAAAGAAGAAGGCCCAGAATTTAAGCCGACCCATGGCTTAACGTGTGACGCAACCAACCCCGAGCAAGGTTTGCCAACCTGCACACGCGAACGCTAAAGCACACTTTATAGTATTGAGATGACAGAAAGCTGTACGCTTAGCCGTTCAGCTTTTCTTCGTACCAGGTCTCGCCGATTTCAATTTTTTCCCGGCCGTTTTTCACGCGCCATTCATTTGAATCCCGCAAGCTGTAAATACAGCCGCAATATTGCTGGGCGTAGAAGTTCTCTCGCTTGGCAATGTCATACATGCGTGCGGCGCCACCTTGCTTGCGCCAGTTATACGTCCAGTATGTCACATCCGGATAAAGCATCGCTGCGCGCTCACCGCAATCATTAATCTGCGCCATATTCTTCCAGCGCGAGATGCCGAGCGAGCTGGTGATTACCTTAAAGCCATGCTTCTGCGCATACTCAGCGGTGCGCACAAAGCGCATATCAAAGCACATCGTGCACCGCACGCCACGCTCTGGTTCATGTTCCATACCTTTGGCCTTATAGAACCATTCCTGCACATCATAATCGCCGTCAATGAACGGTATCCCCATCTTCTCGCAATAGCGGATATTCTCCTGCTTGCGAATCTCATACTCTTTTTTGGGGTGAATATTGGGATTATAGAAGTAAATATGCAGATCAATGCCGTTCGCCAGCATTTGCTCCATCAGCTCGCCCGCACACGGCGCGCAACAGCTATGCATCAACACACGCTTTTCACCTTCTGGAGGCGTCAAATCGACGTGTTTGACGATGTCCTCCGGCGGGGCAATTTCATCGCTGATATGTTCTATCTGGCAGCTCATAAGGCCACGGACTATAAAGAAAAACGAAGGGAGTTACAAGGGGCGTCTTAGCTGCTCAGTGCTGCGCCACGGGTCTGTTCCTGCTCTTGCGCAGGGGCATTCGATGGGGTGAGTTCGCCAGAATCCGTAACATCTGCTGATTCAAGGGTCGCAAATTCATCGGGATTCACCCCCGGGATACTAGCAACATCTGGCGCTTGCATGCGCCTTTCCATAGAGGCCTGTTGTTCAGCTTCCATATCAGCAAACATTTGTTCCATTCGCGCATCAACCTCCGCCTCTTGCGCTTCCTGTTGCGCTGCGAAGGCGGTATCCATTTCTAAAGCCATTTCAGTAGTTAGCTCTTCTAGCCTTCTCTCATTATCTTCGCTTACACTAGCATCAATTTCAGCATTTATCCGCTCCAATGATTCATTAATACGTTCGTTAACAAATACATTAACTTCTTGTGGGGTAGGCAAGCGGCCATTTTCATTTACATAATTATGAACAAATGCACGGGTCGGAGCGCTGACACTAACGCCATCATTATTTTGGCGCATTTGCTCTAGTTGTGCAGGCGTACTTCCAAAGCAAATAATGCTATAGACTTCATTCAACACTTCTTCCCTTGCTTCTTTTGCTTCTGGCGATCTGTCGGGCGATAAAATGGTTTCAAAATATGCTGGAATGCGCGCCTGATGCTCTGGAGGTAGCTGCGAGATCATAGTTGCAAATTGCTGCCACTCTTGCAGTTCCTCTTGAGTGAATTCCTGCCCAGAGCTGCGCGTTACAAAGTTTGCTAAATCAGCTGGCGTCATACCTGCAATTTCAGTCGCAGCGTCTGCAATCGATATACTACGTTCTTGGCTCAGTTGTTGAATAGCAATAGCGGCCGACGTAGTAGCCATTGTTGTTGTTGACATGTCTTCATAATTAGCAAAAGTTAACAAGTCTTGCTGTTCAGATGTTAATTGCATTCTTGGGTTTTCCAGCAACTCTGTATATAGCGCGTCGATTTCGCCTTCTTTACCTCTCGCCAACTCAGATGCACCTTGTAAAATAAGGCTATTAACCTGTAAGGCTTCAGAACGCTCTCGTGGTGATAGTGATTCAAGATCTTCAGCTGAAGTATAGCTAATGTCGCCATACTGATCAGGATCCGATGCCCGTAATGTATCTAGAATATATTGTTGCTGCTCTTGTGGCAGGCGTTCAAACGCATAGGTTCGTGACTCGTTTGCGATGTTAACCGAATTTGTAATTGCAACCTTCATTGTTTGCCTCAGCTCTGACTCTGTAATCTCACCATTTGCAAACTGCTCTAAACTGTCACGTAGTGGCTCGCTAACCATATTTCTATCGACGATCAGTTCTTGCACCCAGTTGAGCTGCTCCCGGGCTATATCACTAAGGCCTTCTCTTTCTAGTGTTTCGGAAACTAATGCACTAAACTCTTCACGGCTCAACCTTACATCTTCCAATTGTTCAGGCGTCGCATTTGCCAGTGTCTGTTGAACATCGTGTCCTGCAATAACTGGTGCTTCACGTTGAATTGTGGCAGCAGCCTGTGTGGTGCGAACAAACTGTGTAGGGTCATCAGCAGTGGCAAGCCCTAGGCTTTCCACTGTTTGAATTGCGGCCTCAGCCTCCTGTTCACTAAAGCCTTGTTCAGCCAAATAATTACTCGTTTGACGAATCACCTCGGCACGGGCGGCCTCGCGTTCGCTCATGGCGCGGTGTTCATGTCCGATCGACACGAGATTACGCAGGTTCTGTAAATAGCGGTTACGTGTATCATCCCCGCTGCCAAGCTCGGTACGTATGGCTTCTTGCACACCCCAAATGGTTTCTTGTGCATTGCCATTAGCCCAGAGGTTCGTCTCACTTAATGAGGCTGCCCATGTGTCCAACTGGCCTTGCTGTGCTTGCAACGATGTAATGGTATCGGTTTGCTGATCGGGGCTGAGTATTTGTGTTTGAATCGCCTGCAGGCGTTCGGCAATTACCGCCTGACTTTCATTGATGGCAGAACGAAGCTCTTGTGCTTCGCTATTAACACGCATAAAGCCGCCAATATCGGCGGTAAAACCGTTGCCTGCTGTAGCGTTTATCGTATCAAAATTTGCCATCTATAAAACTTTCCTACGTACCAGACTAGCAAAAAAGTGTTACGATTGTGTTACGGCAAACAGAGTTAATTGCCGTTAAATAGCTAAAATTTGATGTAAATCTTAAGAAAGTGTTAAAAAAGAGCGGTAATTCAGTGCTCTAAACTCTCAGCGATCTGACGATAATGTTTCTAGCGTTTATGCGCAAGGGGTAGGTGTGGTTATGTAAGGTGACGAATTCAGAAACAGCAAGCTGTTCATCCGAATTCTTCCTTAGAAAGGAGGTAATCCAGCCGCAGGTTCCCCTACGGCTACCTTGTTACGACTTCACCCCAGTCATGAATCCTACCGTGGTCGGCTGCTTCCCGAAGGTTAG
>PBPD01000145.1 GCA_002725445.1 Rickettsiales bacterium | reverse complement strand
TTTATCGTCGATCAGGAAGGTAATTTTTACTTCCTCGAGATGAATACCCGCCTGCAGGTGGAACACCGTGTGACTGAGCTGGTGACAGGCGTGGATCTGGTGGAACAGATGTTCCGTGTGGCGGCCGGTGAAAAACTGTCGCTGAAGCAGAGCGACGTGCAGATTAACGGCTGGGCGTTTGAAGGCCGTGTGTATGCCGAGGATACGGCGCGAGGCTTTCTGCCATCGATTGGCCGGGTGGTGAAGTATGAACAGCCGGAGATGGACGGGCTGTTGGTAGATAGCGGTGTCTATGAAGGCGGTGAAGTCAGCATGTTCTATGACCCGATGATCTCGAAAGTGTGCAGCTACGCTGATACGCGTGACGAGGCGATTGACTTGATGGTCAAAGGGCTGGAGCAATATACCATTCAAGGTGTGTCGCATAACTGCGGCTTCCTGCAGGCCGTGCTGAATCATGAACGTTTCCGCAAAGGCGATATTTCGACGAACTTTATTGAGCAGGAATATCCGAAAGGTTTCTCCGGCGCTGAGCTGGATTCGGAAGCGAAAGAAGTCTGCATGGCAGTGGCGGCGCATTGCTACATGATGGATGTGGAACGTGCGGCGCAAACCACCGGCCAGTTGCCCGGGCGCTCGCCTGCGATTGGTGCGCGTTGGGTGGTGAATGTGGCTGGCAGCAACTATCCCGTCTATGTGCGTAAACGCGATTATGGCTATGACATTGGCCATGATGACGGGCTGATTGTAGTGCGTAGCTCGTGGAAGCTGGGGCGTCGTCTGTTCCAGGGCACCGTGAATGGCAAGCCAGTCAGCGTGAAAATTCAGCCATTGCCGGAAGGTTTCCAGCTGGCCTATGCCAATGCCGAGGTGAAAGCCACGGTGCGCACGCCACGTGTGGCAGAACTGGCGAAATACATGCCGGAGAAGGAAGAGGGCGGCGCAGCGCACGAAGTGCGGGCGCCAATCGCGGGTCTGGTAAGCAAAATTGCCGTGAAAGAGGGCGATATTGTGCCAGCCGGTGGTGAGCTATTCACCATCGAAGCGATGAAGATGGAAAACATCATTTACGCAGATAATGACGCGACCGTTAAAAAGGTGTATATTGAAGCTCCTAAGAGTGTGGATGCCGATCAATTAGTGATCGAATTTGAACGCAGGTAGCGAGAAAAGAACACTATGACGAGCGATCAGAACGCCATGTCAGTGCGCGTGATAGTACGCGGCCATGTGCAGGGAGTAGGCTTCCGTGCATGGACGGCGGCTACAGCGCGTAGCTATCAGTTGAGCGGTTGGGTGCGAAATCGTTCGGACGGCACGGTAGAGGCCATTTTCCATGGAGATAAAGACGATGTGAGCGCCATGCTGGAAGCATGCGAAGATGGGCCGTTGGCCGCACGCGTGCAGGCGATTGACACCGAAACCATTGATAGCGGGCAGATAGAGCCGGGGTTCCGGCAGAAACCTACGTTAATGACCGCCTAAGCTCCGAAAATACGTGCAAAATGTTGTTGTAAGCGCTGGTCGACATCTTCCATCGTGGTCTGAATGCCCAGATCCGCCAGCGATGTCACACCAAATTCGCTGATGCCGCAGGGCACAATGCCCTGATAATGCGACAAATCGGGCTCTACATTCAGGGCAATGCCATGAAATGTCACCCATTTGCGTACCCGAATGCCGAGTGCGGCAATTTTCTTTTCGCAGGTTGGCGTGTTGACCCACACGCCTACGCGGCCGTCGCGAATGAATCCTTCGACATCATACGTTGCCAGTACTGCAATCACCCAGCGCTCCAGCTGCTGCACATAAGCGCGCAGGTCAGGCTCTTTGCCTATGCGTTCGGCGCGTTCTTTGAGATTCAGCATCAAATAGCAGATGCGCTGGCCGGGGCCGTGATAGGTATATTGCCCGCCGCGCCCTGTTTCATAAACCGGAAAACGCGCGTGATCGAGCAAGTCAGCCTGTTTAGCGGAGGTGCCGCCGGTATAAAGCGGTGGATGTTCGAGCAGCCAACCAAGCTCGTCTGCTTCGCCAGCAATCATAGCGGCAACGCGCTGTTCCATGCGGGTAAGCGCGCTTTCATAGTCGATCAGGGTATTGTCGCGATGCCATTGCATGGCGCAGTCATACGCCATGACAACAGAAGACACAAGTGCGGCTTGAAAAGCCTGCTTGCGTACGGCTGCGTTCGTTGCTATATCTCTCGCCCTATCCCATGCTCTTAGGAGCCAGTGCGGTCGTGGCGGAATGGTAGACGCGCAACGTTGAGGTCGTTGTCCACGCAAGTGGGTGGAGGTTCAAGTCCTCTCGACCGCACCAATTTCCTATATTATCCAGTAATATGACAAAGCTGTGACATTTTTTCTTGGCAGTTGCCAGACTATCTTTTTTGCCTATGTTTAACACTTCGCTAATAAAGGCTGCGTAGAATAGCCTGAGGATAGTTGGTAAAATGACTTCATATCGTATTATAGATGCGTCCAGTGACGCGTGCATACGCGGAGCAGAGGCGCCGGAAGCGGCCGTGCTGCTGTGCGTGCCCGCAGAGCTTGGCAAGGATAAGATTGCCCAGCACATGCAGGGGTATGATGTGGCTATGCCAGTGTTGTTGCCCGCTAATGCCAGCACCGCCGCACAGCTGAGCCAGCTTGCTACAGTACTGGGTGAGCGTCCTATATGGCTGCATGCAGATTCGGCAAAAACGGTTTATGACCTGCCGATTCTGGCGCGCCAGTTACCGCAAAATGCGGTACATACCGTGTTTTTTGACACGCAGGCATTTCAGGCTGATATAGGCAGTGCGGCATGCGAACATGTGGCCTATGCGCACGCAGAATTGCAGCATGTGGCAGAGGCTTTGGGCGCCGCACTTGCCAGTGATGAGGGGGCGGTATGAGACTGTGGCCTGACAAGCACCCACGTCGCAGTCAGCTTTTTATGCCGGCAGATAAGCCGCATATGGTGCGCAACGCGGTAGGATCCGATGCGGATTGCATCATTCTCGATTTGGAAGATGCCGTAGCAGAAGATAGCAAAGATAATGCGCGTGCCACCTTGCTGGCGATTCTGGATAACACCGATTTTGGTAATAAAGAGGTGATTGTGCGCATTAACGGTGCGACTACACCGCATTACCAGAAAGACGTGGATGCCATCAAGAACCATCCAAAGGTGAATGCGATATTGCTGCCGAAGGTAGAGAAGAGTGAACAGATAAGTGATTTGCACCTCGCCGCGCCAAAGAAAGATTTATGGCTGCTGTTTGAGTCGGCTAAAGGGGTGCTTGATATGCGCACTATTCTGGAGCGCAATACACATGCGGGTATCAAAGCGCTGTGTTTTGGGAATAATGATTTTTCGGAAGAGATGGGGTTGTCCTCCAGCCACGAAATGAACCATGCTCGCAGCAAGGTCATTCTGGCAGCCCGTGCACACGGTTTGATGGTGTTTGATGGGCCAAGCCAGCGATTAATCGACAATCAGGACCCTGCTGCTTCTCAGGAATTGCAGCAACAGTCGCAACATGCGTTTGATCTGGGCTTTGACGGTAAAATGGCTATCCATCCTCAGCAGGTGAAATATGTGAACCGCGCCTTTACCCCAAGCGAGAAAGCAGTGAAACGTGCCGAGCGTATTGTAGAGGCACATGATGGCACACAAGGTGCCATACGCGTGGACGGTGAAATGGTAGAAGCATTGCACGTGCGACAGGCGCAGGAATTGCTCGAAATAAACAAAGCGATCAAGAGCAAGGCAAAAAGTGTGGAGCTGGCTTAGCCTAATGATTAGCGCTGGTGATTGCAGCGTTCTGCACGGCAATCGCAGTGGGCTTCGCTCTCGCACCATTTTTGCATAGAATGATCGAAATTGAGTGTGTGGCACGCGCTGAGGCTATAGCCAATGCAGAAAGCCACACCGATGACCGATGCGCGGTGCATTGTTTAGGCGCCCAGCAATTGCGGTGCACGTGCCGGTGTTTCCTGACCCAGCATTTCGGCGACATGCCCTATTTCACGCTCAGGAATGATGGTGGCATAGCGCCCATGCTCTACATTACGGCGTAGCCCATGTATGCCCAGCGCCTTTAACGCACCATAGATAACCTGGTTCTTTGCTTCCGACGGGTCTTGCGTGGCGAGCAGGCGGCTGCCTTCAAACTGCACTTCGTCGCCGAGCAGTGTAATGCAGGCTCGTGCTTCTTCCGTTGTCATATCGGTATTGGCGTATGCAGGTGCCGGTGTTTGTGTTGGTGCGGCCACCGATGTGATTTCTTCACCGCGAATATGGGCGAAGCGGTTCAGCGTGCCTTTGATGCCAGCGCTCAACCCGCCTGCGAGCCGCCCCGTTTCATCCGTATGCAGGAAAATAGGGAAGCTTTTAGAGGGAATATGGCCGCCTTCGGCCAGATTTATCTTTTTGCCATGCAGGGTGGGGTGGGGGTTGAGTATGACACTCCACATATCTTTGCCGGCGCCCTTATAGCCTTGCTCTTTAATAAATTCGCGCGCCTGCTCGTCATGCATATCAATATAGACGATGGGGCGGCCATCGGGCTCTGGCAGATGGGTCGGATAGTCTGCCTTGACCATGAAGGTATGGCAATATTTACAGTGGAAATTCACAATCGCCACCGCCGCGTTGGCAGGCAGCTCTAAATGGCCTTCGCCGTCATGTGGCAAATGCGCGGCACTGCCATCGGGCATAGGGGGCAGATCCAGATGTGCATTATGATAGAGTCGGTCGCCCTTGCTATGGTCGTATTGTGTAAGCTCCTGTGCCACCAGATGTGCCTCAGCAGGGAATTGTGACACGAAGTCGGAATGCTTGCTCATAAAAGTAGTCCTAGCTCTACTGCTATATATTAGCGCATATATATTAACATAGGGTTTATGCACATATTATTGTGCAAAAACAAGGCAGATATATCTCGCGTTTTAGGAAATAAGAATGTCGAATTGGGACAGGAAACCATCGGTTTGTACGGTCAATTGATTGCCCGCGCCTAAGTCGATAATGGCGAAGTCTGCGCTGATGGTAGCGCGTGCCAAGACATCTTCGGGCGTGAGGATGCCGCTGCCGTTGATATTTTCGGAAATATGCAGCAGATCGCCATCAATGTCGCCCGCGCCCTGAAAGTCGAACACGGTGTCGTTGCCTGTCTGATCGCTGAACATGAAGATGTCGGCATCGCGTCCGCCTATAAGCGTGTCGTTGCCTAGCTGGCCGGAAATGAAGTCGGTGCCATCGCCACCATCAATATAGTCATTGCCCTGACCGCCGTTGATTGTGTCGTTATCGTCGCGCAGGCCGGTGGTGTCGGCAGCGCCATAAATCGTGTCGTCGCCCCCATTACCCGTAATCCAGTCTTCATCACCGCCGCCAAAGATCAAATCGGCATCATCATTAGGTGAGAAGACGTCGCCGCCGCCGTAAATACGGTCTACACCATCCATACCGTGAATCGTATCAGCGCCGCTGCCGCCATAAATCGTGTCGTTACCATCGGGGCCATTCGGCCGGTCACGGCTGCCGCCATGAAGCAAGTCGTCACCGCCATTGCCATAGACCAGATCGTCATCGTAGCCCGCATAGATCACGTCATGTTCATCATCGGGGTCGATCGCGCTGCGACCACCATAAACGGTGTCGTTTCCCTCGCCAGAGAGCAGCTCCTCGCTGCTGGCTGTACCAACTAAAATATCCGCATCGCGTGTGCCGTAATAGGTCGCCATAATGTCCTCAAAATAATTGCATCGTTACTGTTGCGGAATGAATATAGAGAGAAAAGCAGGAAAAGACAGTATTTCATAAATATGCTGTAAAGGCAGCTTGTCTAGCCCACTGCTTGCCTGCTATATCTTGCTGGCCGATATAGATTGAAGCAAAGGTAAGCACGCATGGAAAATGCGCCCGAAGAAGAAGTTCTAGCCCCCGACGATCATGCGGATGCGTATGACGAGAATCCGATGGATGAGCTGGTGGTGCAAGTGCGTCAGGCGCTGCAGGAAGATGATCAGGTGCAGGTGCGTGAGTTGCTCGAGCCCTTCCATGCGGCGGATCAGGCGGAGCTGCTGAATATCCTGCCCAGTGAAGACCGTCAGTCTGTCACCAGCATTCTCGCGCATGACTTTGACCATGAAATTCTGCCAGAGTTGGAGCCTGAGGCCGCTGACGATGTGTTTGAAGCCTTAGGGCTGGATCGTTCGGCTGAGGCATTGGCCTATCTGGAAACCGACGATGCGGTGCATGTAATCGGCGAAATGACCGAGGCGAACCAGCAGGAAATGCTGGGGGCGATTCCGGCCGCTGCACGTGGCGAGCTGGAAGAAAGCCTGGCCTTCCCCGAGGATAGTGCCGGCCGTCTGATGACCAAGCGTCTTGTGTCGGTGCCTGAGTTCTGGACGGTGGGCGACACGATTGATTACCTGCGTAACAACGACAGTCTGCCCAGCAATTTCTATGTCGTGTATGTGACTGACCCGAAATTCAAGCCTGTTGGGCGTGTGACGATCGGGCATATCATGCAGTCCAAGCGCGATACGCGCATGGCCGATATTATGTCGGAGCAGGTCTATGCGGTGCATAGCGATACCGATCAGGAAGAAGTCGCTTATACATTCCGCAAATACGGGCTGGTGGAAACGCCTGTGATCAACGAGCAGGGGCGATTGATTGGTACAATCACCGTGGATGACGTGGTAGACGTGATCCAGGAAGAGGAAGAAGAAGATTTTCTGCGCGCCGGTGGTCTGAAAACACAGGATATTCAGGCGAATCTCAGCACGACAGTAAAGCGCCGTTTTCCGTGGCTATTCATCAATTTGCTCACCGCGGTGCTCGCCTCGGTGGTGATTGGCGTATTCGAAGAAACCATTGCTCAATTGGTAGCACTGGCGGTGCTGATGCCGATTGTTGCCTCAATGGGCGGTAATGCGGGCACGCAGTCGGTAACGGTGGCGGTGCGCGCTATTGCCACGCGTCAATTGCACACTTCTAACGCACTGCGCGCGATACGCAAAGAACTGCTGATAGGCACGCTGAACGGGCTGGGTCTGTCGGTGATTATGGCCATTGGTGCGTTTATCATCTATCAGGATATGAAGCTGGCAGTGGTGTTGGCAGTGGCGACCATTATTACGCTTATGGTGGCTGGTTTTGCGGGTGCGCTCATTCCGGTGATGCTGGATCGTTTGCGCATAGACCCGGCGATTGCATCGGGTATTTTCCTGACGACAGTAACCGATATCGTCGGGTTCTTTACCTTCTTAGGGTTGGCCAGCCTGATGTTGCTGTAAGGACAACGCGTAACAAGAAGTAGCAGATTTTATTGCGAAATCAGGCGGATATTTTCCAGCTTCTGCATTTCGTCTTCTTCGCTCATTGACTCGTCAGGTTCAATGACCGCGTCGTCATCAATAAAAACCTTGTCGGTACGCTTGAATTTGCCGTCAACAAATGCACCGTCTTCTATCGATAGCGATTCGTGCATAATAACGCCTTCCACATGGGCGCTGGAATGCAAAATAACGGATTTGGCTTTCACCAAGCCGATCACCGTGCCGTGAATCGTCACCATGTCAGCGATTACATCGCCATTCACGCGGCCATTTTCGCGGATGGTGGTGCTGTGGCATTTGATGTTGCCTTCAATGCGGCCATCAATATCCACGAAGCCTTCGCTGATAATGTTACCCAGCACATTCATGTCCGAAGAGATAACGGAAGGGGATATTTTTTTTGCGGCAACGCTGCGTGCCTGCGCGCTGGTTTGGGGCTTGTTATTGCTGCTGAACATATTCGCCTGCCTTTAAAAAGTTTGAAGGATTAAGGGTTTTATTATTATATCGCACTTCGTAATGCAAATGCGAACCGGTCGAACGGCCCGTAGTGCCCTGCGTGCCAATAATATCGCCCTTTTTTACGATCTGGCCTTTTTTCACTTTGACGCTATGCATGTGACCATAACGTGTAGTGATGCCGTAACCGTGATCAATCTCTACCAGATTACCATAGGCGCCACGCCGTCCTGCGTAAATAACCGTGCCGTTATTTGCAGCCTGTACGGCCTCCTTGTGGTGGCCCGCAAAGTCGATGCCGCCATGGCGCGCAAGGCGTTTGGTAAAAGGATCCAGACGCATACCATAACGGCTGGTCTGGCGTGCATTGGGCATGGGTTCTGCAAGCGGCAGACGATCTACCACTTCGTGCAACACCATCATGCGCTTGAGTTCTTTATATAAATTCTCATGCGAGGTGGCCAGCAATCCCTTTTCAACTGGATCATACGGGCCGCCGCTTGGATTGTCCTCGTCCTCTTCTTCGCGGTTCGCCGCCAAGGCCTGTTCGGCCTTTCTCTCCATGGTTGGCAAATTCAGCCGTGTGGTGCGAATCACGCGTTCCAGTTCCGCTACTTTGCCGTTTGTGGTGGCTTCGATTTCGCTGATGAGCGTTTCATAATTTTGCGCCATATTTTCCATTTGCTCTTCCAGAAACGCCACACGCTCCAGAATAGCGCCAGAATTCAATGCGTCGGATTCAGCCAGCTCGATGAGGGAGTCGCCTTTTTCTGCGCCGTATTGTTCGATGACGAATTTCGCATAATCACTGAGATTATCGCTGTTATCATTCATCATTTTCACCAGATCGCGCTTCAACAATGTGAATTCGCTCTCAATCTGCTGATTACGTAGCGAGCTGTTGGCAATCGCACGGTCTTTAGCAGCGATCGTGTCTTTGGCGGCCATGTAGCTGCCCGTGGAATAGGAAGCCCAGGTGACGAAACCCAATACCAATGCAACAACAATGACCTGCTTGCCAACACCAATAGGGTAGTGGCCGGTTTTGTGCTCGGAGATAATAATAATATTACGACGACAGAACAGTCTGGAGAGTATCCATACCGTAAAACGTCCTAGCCAGGTTCTTGTTTTTCTTGCCATTTACCAATCCATGTTTGCTAAGCTTGCGCTTGCCGTCTGCGTCTTACTGTTCTCGCCTTAGAATAGCAGCAAAGAAACCGTCTGTCCCGTCTTTATGCGGGGTTAAGCGCAGCACAGAACCTACATATGGTTCATGCGAAAGGTGGTTATCCCACATTTTGTCTGGGGACTCAACCCTGAAATCCGAATTTTCTCCAAGAAAGCGAAGTAGTTGCGCCTCATTTTCCTCGCGTAATAAGGAGCAGGTGACATAAACCAGTGCGCCGCCAGGCTTCACTAGCTGCCGGGCACTGCTGAGAATAGCCGCCTGTGTCTTTATCACCTCGGCCAGATCCTCTTGTGTGAAGCGCCATTTAAGGTCTGGATTACGCCGCCAGGTGCCGCTGCCACTGCATGGTGCGTCTACCAGCACCCAATCGGCCGAGGCGGCGTGGCGTTTTATGGCCGCATCCTGTTCGGAGCCAATCACGCGCAATTGTACGGTGCTGACACCGGCACGTGCGAGCCGCTTGGGCAATTTATTGAGGCGTTTGTCTGATGTGTCCCATGCCAGAATACGGCCTTTATTTTCCATGGCCGCCGCAATAGCCAGCGACTTGCCGCCTGCGCCTGCACAAAAATCGATCACTTTCTCGCCGGGCTGTGCCGCCACCAGTGCAGCGCAGATTTGCGAGCCTTCATCCTGCACCTCGAACCAGCCATCCTTAAAGGCTTTGGTGGCCATGATGGGGGCGCGCTTTTTAAGACGAAGCCCGTTGGGAGCAAAGCGGGTAGGCGAGCATAGTATGTCTTCTTTATCGAGTGCGAAAATAACATCGGCGCGGCTGGTTTTCAGCGTATTTACGCGCAAATCGACAGGGGCTTCCTTCATGGCTTCGCGCATTTCTGCACTGAAATCATCGCCCAGCGAGGCGCGCAGCGGCGCTTCCATCCATTCTGCGATGTTATAACGCGCCCATTCCGGCATGAAGTCTTTTTCGATGTTCAGCCCGATATGGTCGCTGACCAGCGTTGTTTCGCTTTCGCTCAGGCTTTCCGGCGCGTATTTCTCGCCGGTGAAAAGATGGTTCACTTCTTCAAGGCTGTGTTTATAGCCGAGCACCAGTGCCAGCAGCACTAAATGGCGGGGCTTCACCTCTGCTTTGCTGCGTTCCAGCCACCATTGCAGAGCGCCGCCATGGCGCAATACAAAATAGACCAGCTCGCCCACAAAAAAGCGGTCTTTGGAGCCCATGAAGCGCCGTTGCTTGAAATATTTGCCCAACAGGATATCGGCCGGCGTGTGGCGATGTATTTCCCACGCGCTATTGATGTCTTGCAGCACCTCGATGGAGGCGGCGATACGTGCCGATGGTTTCATGCATACGTCCTTAACGTGTTACTGCGATTTATAACACGGAGTGAACCAGCAGCAAACGAAAGTTGGCTAGTTATTTTCCAGACGGTAATTTGGTGCTTCACGCGTGATAGTAATGTCGTGCGCATGGCTCTCACGCAGGCCAGAGCCGGTGATTCGCACGAAAGTGGCGCGTTTTTGCAGTTCTGGAATGCTGGCCGAGCCTGTGTAACCCATGGCAGCCTTCAGGCCGCCCGTTAGCTGATGGATCACGCCGGATGCCGAGCCTTTGAACGGCACGCGGCCTTCTACGCCTTCGGGCACCAGCTTCAGCTTGTCGGCTACTTCTGCCTGGAAGTAACGGTCTGCCGATCCGCGCGCCATCGCACCCACGCTGCCCATGCCGCGATAGGATTTATAGGAGCGGCCCTGATACAGAATCACTTCGCCGGGGCTTTCTTCGGTGCCGGCAAAGAGCGAACCAATCATGACACAGCCCGCGCCCGCCGCAATCGCTTTGGCCAGATCGCCCGAGAATTTGATGCCGCCATCGGCAATCATCGGGATGTTTGCTTTCTTGCAGGTTTTGGCGACATCCATAATGGCGGTCAGTTGTGGCACGCCAACGCCTGCCACGATGCGGGTGGTGCAGATGGAGCCGGGGCCAATGCCTACTTTCACTGCGTCGGCACCTGCATCAATCAGGGCTTTGGCTGCTTCTGAGGTGGCGATGTTACCGCCGATAATTTGCGTGTGGCCTGCGTTTTTCTTGATAGTGGCAATGGTGTCGATCACGCCTTTGGAGTGGCCATGTGCGGTGTCAACAATCACCACATCGACATCCGCATCAATCAGCGCACGCGCGCGCTCGATGCCGTCATCGCCCACACCGGTGGCGGCTGCCACAATCAGGCGGCCTTTATCGTCTTTGGAGGCAAGTGGGTGTGCCTGTGCTTTTTCAATGTCTTTTACGGTGATCAGGCCGATACAGTGGTAGTTGTCGTCTACTACCAGCAATTTCTCGATGCGATGCTGGTGCAGCAGGCGCTTGGCTTCCTCGCGGTCAATGCCTTCTCGCACCGTCACCAGATTCTCGTGTGTCATCAGCTCGCTGACCTTTTGGCGTGGGTCAGAGGCAAAACGTACATCGCGGTTGGTCAGAATGCCCACAAGTTTGCCATTGGCTTCGGCCACAGGAATGCCGGAGATGGTGTGTTTGTCCATCAGGTCATAGGCGTCTTGCAGGGTGGCGTCAGGCTGAATAGTGACAGGGTTTACCACCATGCCCGACTCAAATTTCTTCACTTTGCGCACTTCGGCGGCTTGTTCGTCATAGGACATATTTTTGTGAATACAGCCGATGCCGCCATGTTGCGCCATCACAATCGCCAGCCGGCTCTCGGTAACGGTGTCCATCGCCGCGGAAATCAGCGGAATGCCTAGCCGAATTTTCTGGGTTAGATAGGTGGAAACATCGGTTTGGTTGGGCAGCACTTCCGAAGCGGCAGGCTGCAATAGAACGTCGTCAAAGGTGAGGGCTTCTTGAATGGTCATGGCAATTTCGTCCTGTAATGAAATTGCACGCTCTCTTACCTAATTCAATTGGCTTTGTCACCCCCTAAAGCAGGTTTTTTGTATTTTTTGTCAAATAAATGCCGTTTTGTCATGAAGTTGACATATTCGCCCGCTATACCCCACCTAACGACAAAAGTGGAGAGTGGTATGCCTAAAGATCAGTTAGAATCAGATATCGAAGAAAGCCGTAGCGACGGCCCAACCGACGAAGAACGTGCGGCAGAAGAGCTGCCTGAGGAATTGGGTGAGGCCGGCCGTGCCGATGACGTGGCACTTGATGGCGGATTGGACGCCGCAGGCGGTGCAGGCAATTTTGCTGACCGTGTAGGCCGTTCAGGCATCGCGCCGGATGCTATTTTAGGCACTATCGGCTCAGGCCGTCAGATTGGCTAATAACGAATGAATTACTCGGTGGTGTTTTCGGTGGTGTTGGTGCCGCGATAGCCCAGCGCCACCACATAGGATTCTGCCGAATCAGCGCGGCTGGCTTGCGGTTTTACGTGTTTGACTGATTCAAATTCACGTTTCATGGTTTTCAGCAGCTCGCCCTCGGTGCCGCCGCGCAGCACTTTACACAGAAAATGCCCACCAGGCGCCAGCACGTCCTGCGCAAAATCATAGGCCATTTCGCACAGCGCCATAATGCGCAGATGGTCGGTTTGGGAATGGCCGGTGGTGTTGGCCGCCATATCGCTCATCACAATATGCATTTTGCCGCCCATTTTCTCTAAAATCTGCTCAGGCGCATCATCGTCGGTGAAATCCAGTACCATAAATTCAGCGCCGGCCATCGGGTCGATTTCCAGCAAATCAACGCCTAATATATGGCCGTTTTCTCCGATAATCTGGCCCGCTACCTGACTCCAACCGCCCGGTGCGGCGCCCAGATCCAGCACACGCTGGCCGGGGCGAAACAGGTCAAACTTCTCGTGCATTTCGATCAGCTTATAGGCGGCGCGGCTGCGATAGCCTTCGCGCTGTGCCAGCTGCACATACGGGTCGTTGAGCTGACGTTGCAGCCAGCGTGTGGACGACGGCTTGCGCCCGCGCGCGGTTTTCACCCGCACGGTCAGATCACGCATGCCGCCTTTGCCCTTTTGGCCGCCGCCGCTGCCTTTTTTACCGAACTTCGCCATTACAGATGCTGCTCCCGCATGAGCGACACGATAATGCCTTCGCGCACGCCGCGATCGGCAATCGAGATTTTCTCGATCGGGAAGGTGCGCACAATCGCCTCGAAGATGGCGCAGCCGGAGAGGATAAAATCGGTGCGGGCAGAGCCGATGCATGGGTGTGCCGCGCGTTCAGACGGGCTCATCCGCATCAGGGTCTGGGTGGCGTTGCGAATGTCGGATACCGACAATTTCAGCCCATCCACCTTGGAGCGGTCATAGCGTGGCAAATCCAGATGAATCGCCGCCAGCGTGGTGACCGTGCCGCTGGTAGACAGCATTTGCACGCGGTCTTTCCAGATACGTTCCGATATGCCGTTATCGCGGTCCATCGGGCTGAGCTGCTCGACCAGCCGCGCCACAATCTCCTCGAAATACATTTCGGTGAATGCGGGGCCGCCAAATTGTTCGCTCATATTCATCACGCCGTAGGGAATCGACAGCCAGTCCTGAATCAAATGGCGTTTGTGCGAGCTGAACGGCTGGGTGGAGTCGATCTTCACCCACATAAATTCGGTAGACCCGCCACCAATATCGAAGGCGAGGGCAAATCGTGTGTCGGGTTGCAGCAGCGACGAACAGCCCAGAAAGGCCAGTCGCGCTTCTTCCTCGTTGGAAATAATATCGATATGCAGGCCGAGTGTGTCGCGCACGCGCTTGAGGAAATCCTCGGCGTTGGCGGCGCGGCGGCAGGCCTCGGTGGCCACGAAGCGCCCGCGAATGTCGGGATGTTTGTCGAGCTTGGCCTGACAGGATTGCAGCGCTTTGAAGGTGCGGTCCATCGCGTCGTCGCTTAAGCGGCCTGAGTCGCTGATGCCTTCGCCCAGGCGCACAATGCGCGAATAGCTATCGACCACTTTCAGGCTTTTATGCGCCGAGGCATGCTGAAAACTGGGGCGTGCAATCAGCAGGCGACAATTGTTGGTGCCCAGATCCAGCGCGGCCAGCAGCTCGGTTTGGGCGCCCTGATTGGCGGCCTTGCTGCGCGTATGTGGCGCGCTGTTGTGGCCATCGGTGTGGGCCTTGCGATGTTTGGTGCGTTTGCTCATGCGCGTGTTGTAGCATGCATTGGGGCAGATTTCCACGCCTAAGGCATGGCCAGCGCCACGCCCGCCCCAAACGCACACACCCTGCCGCAGGGGCAGGGTGTGGCTGTAATGGGGTGTGGGGGCGCTTAGTTGCGGCCGTTCGAACGTTGAGGCGTTGCATTGCCCGGTGTGGCAGGCGGTGCAAAGCCGCCATCCTCCCGCCCATCGGCATAACCGATGGCGGCGCAGTTCTCTATAGGTGTGCTGTTGCCTTCGGCCAGATCGTAATACTGCCGATCGAGTGCGACACCACTCACACGGTTGCTAACACAGGCGGAGCGTACCGCTTCATTCAGTGCAACGTTACTGGGAATGTCAATGAAATCTGGCAGTGAATTGGTACGGCCAAACATGTAGGACGCATAGTAATTCTCGGAGCCAGCGTGCCGCCCTGTTAAAAAGCCTCGGGTGGTGGCTTCCACCCGCCCTGCAGCTTGCGGCACCTGCGGGGTTGTCAAAGGCGGGCTATTTTCTCGGCCCTCATACAAACGTTCACCTACTTCAATGCGGTCGTTCAGTTCATCGAAAGCAGCGCGGCATAATTCACCGCCTTCTGCGTTAATGCCACCACCGTTTTCCATTACTCTAGCTAAGCGTTCGCCTTCGCCGCGCACACATTGTAGAGCTAAATTCTGCACACTATAATTGGTTGCAACATTTGCAAATTCTTCAGCTTCCACTCGACTATCTTGCGACTTTGTGTCGTCTCCCTTAGCCATAACTCACCTCCATTTCCAACAAATTATGTGTTTGTTCATAATGGATTAGACAATTTTGTGTGTGACAGTTTTGTGACATTACACGCTGTGTCCCTCCGGCACAGGCTGGGCGCTGGTTACAGCGGTGTTTGCGATATCCACATCCTGTGTATCATCTCCGCCGGTAAGCTGCGACGTGGGTGCAACACCCGCAACGGCTGCATCGGCCTGTGCCAGCACCATAGGAGAAAATTGACTCACATCGAAGTTTGTATCTATATCCAAGCTAGCGGTAGTGTTATTAAAAGGATTATCGGGCAGTTGGTTAGGCGTTTCTTCCCGGGTATCGGATGGATTGGTTGAAGAAGACAAAGCTAAATTTACATTTT